>NZ_JBHUVA010000033.1:621-66444 GCF_042670805.1 Micromonospora sp. NPDC057141
CGGCGTGAGGGTGGTTTCCGTCGCGATGGTGACGCCCGGCAGGGTGGGTTCCGTGGCGGTGACCGCGAGGGTGGTTTCCGTGGGGGTGACCGGCGTGAGGGTGGTTTCCGTTCGGGTCCGCCGCGTGAGGGTGGCTTCCGTGGTGGGGACCGTCCTGAGGGCGGTTTCCGCGGGGGCGATCGTCCTGAGGGTGGTTTCCGTTCTGGCCCGCGTGAGGGTGGTGGTTTCCGCGGGGGCGATCGTCGTGAGGGTGGTTTCGGCGGGGATCGGCGTGAGGGTGGTTTCCGTCGCGATGGTGACGCCCGGCAGGGTGGGTTCCGTGGCGGTGACCGCGAGGGTGGTTTCCGTGGGGGTGACCGGCGCGAGGGTGGTTTCAGTGGTGACCGTCGTGACGGTGGCCCGCGCGAGGGCGGTTTCCGTTCGGGTCCGCCGCGTGAGGGTGGTTTCCGTGGTGGGGACCGTCCTGAGGGCGGTTTTCGCGGGGGCGATCGTCGTGAGGGTGGTTTCGGCGGGGATCGTCGCGAGGGTGGTTTCCGTCGCGATGGTGACGCCCGGCAGGGTGGGTTCCGTGGCGGTGACCGCGAGGGTGGCTTCCGTGGGGGTGACCGGCGCGAGGGCGGCCCGCGCGAGGGCGGCTTCCGCCGCGACGGTGAGTCCCGCGAGCGCGGCTTCCGCGGCGGCGACCGCGAGGGCACCTTCCGCAGCGGCGAGCGCCGTGAGGGTGGCTTCGGCGGAGACCGTCGTGAAGGCGGCTTCCGTTCGGGGCCGCGTGAGGGCGGCTTCCGTGGCGGTGAGGGCCGTGAGGGTGGCTCCCGAGGTGGAGACCGTCGTGAGGGCGGCTTCCGTTCCGGCCCGCGCGAGGGTGGTTTCCGTTCGGGTCCGTCGCGTGAAGGTGGCTTCCGTGGGGGCGACCGGGCCGGTGGTCACGGCGACCGCCCGCGCCGGGACGACCGGCAGGGATTCGAAGACCGGCGTCGGGAAGGCGGCCACGGCGGGGACGCGTCGCGCGACCGTCGGGACGATCGCCGTGACCGTGCCGAGCCGGAGGGAACCGTCGCTCCGTCGCTGCCCGACGAGATCGTCGCGTCCGACCTGGACCAGGCCGTCCGCGCGGAGCTGCTGTCGCTGGCCAAGCCGGTGGCGGATACCGTCGCCCGGCACCTGGTCGCGACCGGCCAGCTGATCGACGAGGACCCGGCGGAGGCGCTGGCGCACGCGCTCGCCGCTCGTCGGCTCGCGTCGCGTATCTCCGCGGTGCGCGAGGCGGTCGGGTTGGCCGCGTACCACGCGGGGGAGTGGCAGACGGCGATCGCCGAGCTGCGTACGTACCACCGGATGACGGGGTCGCAGAGCCACCTGGCTGTGCTCGCCGACTGCGAGCGGGCGCTCGGGCGTCCGGAGCGGGCGATCGACCTGTTCCGGGGGGCTGACCGGGAGAAGCTCGACCAGGCCGTCGCGATCGAGCTGCTGATCGTCGCCGCCGGGGCCCGGGGCGACCTCGGCCAGAAGGACGCGGCCGTGGCCATGCTCCAGGTCCGCGAGCTGACCAACGAGGCGACCGAGCCGTGGGCCGCCCGGCTCCGGTACGCGTACGCCGACGCGCTGCTCGCCGTGGGCCGGCGCGAGGAGGCCCGGGAGTGGTTCTCCCGGGCGGCCGACGTCGACGCCGAGAGCGACACCGACGCCGCCGAGCGGCTGCTCGAACTCGACGGGGTGTTGATCGAGGGCGACGACGCGGACGACGAGCCGGCCGAGGAGATCGCCTCCGGCCCGGGTACGCCGGGTGCGGTGCCCGCCCAGCCGGATGCCGCCCTCACGGGCGGAGCGGACGGCGACACGGACGATCAGGACGCGGCCGAGCTCGACGACGAGGGTGACGACGACGAGGACGGCGCGGACCGGGTCGGGTCGGAGCCGGTGAAGACCGAGCGGGGCGCGGAGTCCGCAGACTCGCCCGAGCCGGGCGCGGACCAGCGGTGACGGCGGACGCCGGGGACCGGCTGGTCGACGGGTACTCGCTGGTCGTCTTCGACCTGGACGGGGTCATCTACCTGATCGATCGGCCGATCCCCGGCGCGGTCGAGGCGGTGGGGCGGTTGCACGCCGAGAGACGGACGGTCGCGTACGCCACCAACAACGCGTCGCGGCGGTCCAGCGAGGTCGCCGACCTGCTCACCGGGATGGGGGTGCCCGCCGGCGCGGACGAGGTGCTCACCTCTGCGGGCGCCGCCGCCGAGCTGCTGGCGGAGCGGTTGCCCGCCGGCTCGCCGGTCCTGGTGGTGGGGGCGGAGGCGTTGCGCGCCGAGATCAGCGCGGCCGGGCTGCGCCCCGTGTCCCGCGTCGACGAGTCCCCCGCCGCCGTCGTGCAGGGCTACGGCCCGCAGGTCGGCTGGGCGGACCTGGCCGAGGCGTCCCTGGCCGTGCGGGCCGGCGCGCAGTGGATCGCCACGAACACCGACCGGACGCTGCCCAGCGGGCGTGGCCCGCTGCCGGGCAACGGGTCGTTGGTGGCCGTGCTGCGGACCGCGTTGGACCGTGACCCGGACGTGGTCGTGGGCAAGCCCGAGCCGGCGCTGTTCGCCACCGCCGCCCGTCGGGCAGGGCAGGGGCGCACCCTCGTGGTGGGCGACCGGCTCGACACCGACATCGAGGGCGCCCGGCGTGCCGGACTGGACAGCCTGCTGGTGCTGACCGGTGTGAGTGACGTGCCCGAACTGCTGGTCGCGCCGGCGGCGCGCCGGCCGACGTACGTCTCGGTCGACCTCGCCGGGCTGTTCGACCCGGCGGCGGTGGTTCGGGTGCCGGGTGCCGCCGAGACGGGCGGCTGGTCGGTGCGCGCGACCGACGGCGACCTGGAATTGACGGGCGCCGGCCGGCCGCTGGACGCCCTGGCCGCGCTCTGCGCCGTCGCGTGGACGGCGGATGCGGGCCCGCAGGTACGCGCGGGTTCGCCGGAGGCCGAAGCGGCCCTGGCCGCCCTCGGCCCGGCCGACTGACTCACCGAGCGGTGGGTGCAGCCCGCGCCGCCGGCCCCGGGTCACTCCCCGGGCTGGTGGCGCGGGCTGCACCCGTCAGGGCCGTCAGAGCAGCTTGCGGAGCTTCATCAGGTCGAACGGGTTCGCCTTGATCGACACCCGACGGGACGTGATCGCCCTGGTCACGTCGAGCTCGCCACGCACCAGGGCGAGCAGGTCGTCGCTGCTGGTGCTCAGTGCGATCTTCGCCTTCGGGTCGTCCCCGTCGGTGAGGTCGAGCAGCCGCCCGTCGGCGAGCCGGCCGTGGAAGGCGGTGTCCAGGTCGGTCACCCGGCAGGCCAGGGTCCGGTCCAGGTCGACCCGCTCCCGCACGGTGTCGGCGTTGCGGTCCAGCCGGGTGGCCAGATCCTGCAACGCCTGCCGGCACTCGTCCACGCTGGCCACTTTGTCTCCTCACGCGCGCCACGTCCGTTTCCCGGCACCGTACCGCAATGGGCGTCGCAGGGCGCCCGGTAGCGTGAGACCCGCAACCCCCACCCCGTGGAAGGACTTCAGGCATGCAGGACGCGTGGCGCGCCTACCTCGGACTGGCCATGGGCCTGACGGAGGCGCCCCGGAAGAAGGCACAGGACGTGGTGCGCCGGGTCGTCGGCTCCGGCGAGGCGACGGCAACCCAGCTCCAGGCCCTCGCCGAGGAACTGGTCTCGACCGGCGCGGCGAACCGGGAGGCGCTGACGAAACTGGTGCGCTTCGAGGTGGACCGCGCGCTCGGCGCGGTCGGGCTGGCGACGGCCGACGAGGTGGCCGAGCTGACCCGCCGGGTGCACGGGCTGGAACGCCAGCTGAGGGAGGCAAGGGCCGGCCTCGCCGAGCCCGCCCCGCAGCCGTCCGGGCCACCCGCGCCGGCGGCGAAGAAGGCCGTGGCCAAGAAGGCCGTGGCCAGGAAGGCCGTGGCCAGGAAGGCCGTGGCCAGGAAGGCCGTCGCGAAGAAGGCCGTCGCGAAGAAGTCGCCCGCCGCGGTGAGCCGCACCGAAGCCGAGGAGGGGGCGGCGGAGCCGGCCCGCCCGGTGAAGAAGGCGCCGGCCCGCAAGCGGCAGCCGGGCGGTGCGGCGTGAGCGTACCCGTGATGGGTCGGGGCCGGCGGTGAGCGGGCCGTTCCGGCCGGGGCCCCCGCCCGACGGCCGGCCCGCGCCGCCACCCGGGCCCCGGCCGGGCCCGCCACCCCGCCCGCTGGCCACCGACGACGACGGGGCCGCCCGGCACCCGGCGGTGGACGCCGCCGTCCAGGCGATGGCGAACGCCGCCTCGCTCTCCCCGGCCGATCAGATCCCGCAGTACGAGGCGGCGTACCAGACGCTGCGGGACACCCTCACCACCATCGACCAGGCCTGACCGACCGGAGATCCACCCCATGGCACGTCGCAACCGGCTCGACGCCGAACTCGTCCGCCGCGGTCTGGCCCGGTCCCGTGAGCAGGCCGCCGCGCTGGTCGAGGCCGGCCGGGTCCGGCTGCGCGGGGTGCCGGCCCGCAAGGCCGCCGCGTTGGTCGACCCCGCAGATCCGCTGCTGGTCACCGGCGCCGACCCCACCTCGGAGTACGTCTCCCGGGGCGGCCACAAACTGGCCGGCGCGCTGGGTGCCTTCGCCCCGGGCGGGCTGCGGGTGTCCGGCCGGCGCTGCCTCGACGCGGGCGCGTCGACCGGCGGCTTCACCGACGTGCTGCTGCGCGCCGACGCGGCCGAGGTGGTCGCCGTCGACGTGGGCTACGGGCAGCTCGCGTGGCCGCTGCGCACCGACGACCGGGTGCGGGTGTTCGAGCGGACCAACGTCCGCACGCTGACCCCGGAGGCGATCGGCGGGGAGGTCGAGCTGACGGTGGCGGACCTGTCGTTCATCTCGCTGCGGCTGGTGCTGCCGGCGCTGGCCGCCTGCACGCGGGCCGAAGGCGACCTGGCGTTGATGGTGAAGCCCCAGTTCGAGGTCGGCAGGGAGCGCGTCGGCGCGGGCGGCGTCGTGCGCGATCCGGCGTTGCGCGCCGAGGCGGTGCTGGACGTGTCGGCGGCGGCCGCCCAGCTCGGGCTGGGGCTTGCCGGCGTGACCGCCAGCCCCCTGCCGGGGCCCAGCGGCAACGTCGAGTTCTTCGTATGGTTACGCCGGGGCGCGCCGATGGCCGACCCGGAGCGGGTGCGGGCCGTTGTGGCGGCCGGCCCGCAGGGCGCGACCCCGTCCGGTGACGCGCCGGACGGGGCCCCGGAGGAGGTGGCAGGGTGAGCGCGAGGAGTGAGCTTGCGAGCCCCGCAGTCGCGAACGGAAGGTGGATCCGTTGAGTCGTACCGCGCTGCTGGTGACGCACACCGGACGGCGTCGCAGCACGGAGCACGCCCGGGCGGTCGCGGCGGACCTGATCGCCGCGGGGTTCGAGGTGCGGGTGGTGGCCGAGGAGGCCGACGACCTGGACCTGCCGGGCGTGGTGCCGGTGACGGGGCTGGAGGCCGCCGAGGGGGCCGAGATCGTCTTCGCCCTGGGCGGCGACGGCACGTTCCTGCGCGCGGCGGAGCTGGCCCGGCCGGCGAAGGTGCCGCTGCTCGGCATCAACCTGGGCAAGGTCGGCTTCCTCGCCGAGGCGGAGATCGACGACCTGGACGTGGCGGTGCGCGACGTGGTGGACCGCAACTACACGGTGGACGAGCGGCTCACCCTCGACGTTACCGCGGAGTTCGACGGTGGTCCGACGATCGAGTCCTGGGCGCTCAACGAGATCAGCGTCGAGAAGGGCGAGCGGGCCCAGATGCTGGAGCTGCTGGTCGACGTGGACGGCCGGCCGCTGTCGCGGTACGGCTGCGACGGCGTGGTCTGCGCGACCCCCACGGGCTCGACGGCGTACGCGTTCTCCGGCGGCGGGCCGGTGGTCTGGCCGGAGGTGGAGGCGTTGCTGCTGGTCCCGATCAGCGCGCACGCGCTGTTCAGCCGGCCGCTGGTGACCGCGCCCACGTCGACGTTCTCGATCACGGTGGACCCGTTCACCACCCTCGCCGTGCTGTGCTGCGACGGCCGCCGCGTCTACGACCTGCCGCCGGGGGCGCAGGTGACGGTGCGGCGGGGCGCGCTGCCGGTGCGGGTGGTGCGGCTGCGGGCCCGGTCGTTCACCGATCGGCTGGTGGCGAAGTTCGGGTTGCCGGTGCACGGCTGGCGGGGCAACCGCAGGTGAGCGACGTCTCCGGGGCGGCCCGGCGGCGTTGGCGGACCGCTGGTCGGCTGGTGCGCCGGCGGGGGTGACGGGCGGGCCGGTCGGTGGACGGTCACCGCGTACCGGCCGTGCCGGCTGGTCAACTGTCGGGGCGCGCGTCTACTGTCGGTTGCTGTGCTGGAAGAGCTGCGCATCACCGGACTGGGCGTCATCGAGGACACCACGCTGCCGTTGGCCGGCGGGATGAACGTCATCACCGGCGAGACCGGTGCGGGCAAGACGATGGTGGTGACCGGCCTCGGCCTGCTCTTCGGGGGCCGGGCCGACGCGGGCCGGGTGCGGGCCCAGCCGGGTCGGGCGGTGGTCGAGGGGCGGCTGCGGCTCGGTGGCCGGGTTGCCGCCGCCGTGCACGCCCGGGTCACCGACGCCGGTGGGGAGCCTGACGACGACGGTTCGCTGCTGCTGAGCCGCACGGTCACCGTGGAGGGTCGCTCCCGGGCGCACCTGGGCGGGCGCGGCATGCCGGTGGCGATGCTGGGCGAGGTCGGCGAGCAGGTGGTGGCGGTCCACGGCCAGTCCGACCAGTTGCGCCTGTTGCGCCCGGCCGAGCAGCGGGCCGCGCTGGACCGGTTCGCCGGGCCGGAGCACGAGAAGCTGCTCGACGCGTTGCGGGAGGCATATTCCCGGTGGCGGGCGGTGGTCGACGATCTGGCCGACCGGCGGCGCAACGCCCGGGCGCGCCATCAGGAGGCCGACCTGCTCCGGTTGGGCCTGGACGAGATCAGCCGGGTGGATCCGCAGCCGGGCGAGGACGACGAGCTGAAGGCCGAGGCGCAGCGCCTGGAGCACGCGGAAGGACTGCGTACGGCGGCGCAGACGGCGTACCAGTGCGTCGCGGGCGGCACCGAGCCGACCGACGAGGCGCCGGACGCCACGGCGCTGCTGGGGTTGGCCCGGCGCACCCTGGAGGCGCAGGCGGGCACCGATCCGGCGCTGGGTGACCTGGCGGCCCGGTTGGAGGAGGCGGCGACCCTGGTGGCCGACGTCTCGGCGGAGCTGTCGGCGTATCTGGCCGCGTTGGACGCGGATCCGGCCCGGTTGCAGGTCGTCTACGAGCGGCGGGCGGCGCTGCGTGCGTTGACCCGCAAGTACGCCGACGACGTCGACGGGGTGGTGGCCTGGGCGGAACGGGCCCGGGTGCGGCTGTCCGATCTGGACACCTCCGACGATCTCCTCGATGAGCTGGGCCGGGAGGCGTCCCGGCTGGCCGGTGAGGTGGCCGAGCTGGCCGGGCGGGTGTCGGTGTCCCGGCAGGAGGCGGCGTCCCGGTTCGCCGAGCAGGTGACCGTCGAGCTGGCGGGGCTGGCGATGCCGCACGCCCGGATCGAGGTGGCGGTGCTGCCCCGGCCGGCGGGCAGGGCGGAGCCGAGCCTGGCGGTCAACGGCGTGGAGGTGGGCGTCGGCCCGGACGGCGGCGACGAGGTGGAGCTGCGGCTGCTGGCCCACCCGGGGGCCCCGTCGCTGCCGTTGCAGCGGGGCGCGTCCGGTGGTGAGCTGTCCCGGGTGATGCTCGCCATCGAGGTGGTCTTCGCGGGCTCGGGTGGCCCGCCGACCCTGGTCTTCGACGAGGTCGACGCGGGCGTCGGCGGCCAGGCGGCGGTGGAGATCGGCCGGCGGTTGGCCCGGCTGGCCCGCAGCCACCAGGTGCTGGTGGTCACCCACCTGCCGCAGGTGGCGGCGTTCGCCGACCGGCACCTGGTGGTGGCGAAGGACACGGGTGGTGCGGTGACCACCAGCGGGGTGCGGGTGGTGGAGGACACCGAGCGGGCCCGGGAGTTGGCCCGGATGCTGGCGGGTTTGCCGGATTCGGATCTGGGTATCGCTCACGCAGAGGAGCTGTTGGCCGTGGCGGCACGCGAAAGGCGGCCGTGACGGCGGGTATTGTGAGCGCGCGCACACCGGCACGCGCTCTGGTGTGCTTCCCTGGGTAGGCGGCCCTGCTCAGGCATGTCGCGACAGAAAAGCCTGCCTCACATGCCAGGATGGTCACGATGCGTCTACCCACGTTGCGCCGGACCCGTAACACCGAGCCGGACACAGTCCTCGGCACCGCGCGCCTCGACCGCCGGACGAAGCGCCTGGTCGGCCGGCTGCGTCCGGGCGACATCGCGGTCATCGACCACGTCGACCTGGACCGGGTGGCGGCCGATTCGCTGGTCGCGGTCGGTGTCGCCGCCGTCCTGAACGCGAAGCCGTCGGTCTCCGGCCGCTATCCGAACCTCGGCCCGGAGGTGCTGGTGACCGCCGGCATCCCGCTCCTGGACGACCTGGGCGAGGGGATCTTCGAGCGGGTCCGGGAGGGCGACACCGTCCGGATCGAGGGCAACACCGTGTTCGTCGGCGGTGAGCCGGTCGCGCACGGCGCGTTGCAGGACGCCGAGTCGGTGGCCAAGGCGATGGCCGACGCCCGCGAGGGGCTGTCGGTGCAGTTGGAGGCGTTCGCCGCCAACACGATGGACTATCTCAGGCAGGAGCGTGACCTGCTCCTCGACGGCGTCGGCGTGCCGGAGATCCAGACCCAGGTCCGGGGCCGGCACTGCCTGATCGTGGTCCGCGGCTACGACTACAAGGCCGACCTGGACGTGCTGCGGCCGTACATCCGGGAGTTCAAGCCGGTGCTGATCGGCGTGGACGGCGGGGCGGACGCGCTGGTAGAGGCCGGCTACACCCCCGACATGATCATCGGGGACATGGACTCGGTGACCGACGACGTGCTGCGCTGCGGCGCCGAGGTGATCGTGCACGCCTACCCCGACGGCCGGGCCCCCGGGCTGCCCCGGGTCACCGGGCTGGGCGTCGAGGCGATCACCTTCCCGGCGGCGGCCACCAGCGAGGACCTGGCCATGCTGCTGGCCGACGAGAAGGGCGCCTCGCTGCTGGTGGCGGTCGGCACGCACGCCACCCTGGTCGAGTTCCTGGACAAGGGCCGGGGCGGGATGGCCTCGACGTTCCTCACCCGGCTCAAGGTCGGCGGGAAGCTGGTGGACGCCAAGGGTGTGAGCCGGCTCTACCGGCAGAGCATCTCCGGTTCCTCGCTGCTGCTGCTGGTCCTGTCGGCGGTGGCGGCGATGGCCTCGGCCGTGGCGGTCTCCACCGTCGGCAAGGCGTACCTGGGCGTGGTCAGCGAATGGTGGAACAATTTCGTGTTCCAGCTCGGCCAGCTCTTCTAGCTCCCCGATCGATCAAGAGGCTGCAAGCGTGATCAACTTCCGTTACCACGTGGTGTCCCTGACCGCGGTCTTCCTGGCGCTGGCCATCGGCCTGGTGGTCGGCACGGCCGCCCTCAACGGCCCGGTCGCCGACTCGCTCAAGGAGCGGGTCAACGGGCTGAGCAAGGACAACCAGCAGATGCGCCAGGCGGTCAACAACATGCAGAAGGAAATCGAGCTGGAGGAGCAGTTCGCCGCCGAGATGGCCCAGGTCTTTCTGCCCGGCAAGCTCACCGACCGCCGCGTGCTGCTGCTCACCCTGCCCAGCGGGCGTGAGCACACCGAGGGCGTGCTCAGGATGCTCCAGACCGCCGGCGCCCAGGTCACCGGCCGGGTCGACCTGCAGGACAAGTTCATCAACCCGGACAACAACAACAACCTGATGGAGCTGGCCGTCACCGCCGCCCGGCCGAGCGCCCCCGCCTCGGGGCTGCCCGGCAACGGGCACGGGGTGGAGACGTCCAGCGCCCTGCTGGCCAGCGTGCTGCTGGACCGCGCCGACGGCACCACCGCGGCCACCGACGCCGACCGCCGGGCGGTGCTGGCGTCGTACAGCAACGCGGGATACCTGACGACCGACGAGAAGGTGACCGGGCCCGCCGAGGCGGTGGTGCTGGTCAGCGGCCAGCCGTACGTGGACAAGGACTCCGCGAAGAAGGACGAGTCGGTGGTCAAGGTCGCCGAGCAGTTCGACCGGACGGGGGCGATCGTGGTGGCCGGCAACGGCTCGGCCGGCGGTAACGTCGTCGCGGTCGTCCGGGGCGACCCGGTGCTGTCGCAGACCATCTCCACCGTCGACGACGCCAACACCACCCAGGGGCAGCTGGTCACCACCCTGGCCCTGGTGCAGCAGCTCGTCGAGAAGAAGGCCGGCCAGTACGGCGTGGGCGACAACGCGTCCTCCCTGCTGCCTAGACTGCCCCAGTGAGCGAACGACGTACCCGGGTGTCCGATCCTCTCCGCCGCGCCTGCGGCGTACCGAACGGGGTGACCGCGTGAGCCTGCTGGGCCGCCTGCTGATCGCCGGGGCCGGTGCCGCCGCCGCCCGGTACGCGCTGCGCGAGGCGCGCAGCTCGCCGGCCGCCCCGGCGCTGGAGCGCACCAACTTCCGGGGCCGCACCGTCACCCTCGCCGCCGGGCCGGCGCTCGCCGCCGGTGCCGCCGCGGCCGGGGCGTTCGGTGCCGCCAGCGCCCCCGCCGGCGCGGCCGCGCTGGTGGCCGGCGTGGGCGGGGGAGCGGTCGGGGTCTACGACGACGTGGCGGGCGCCCGGCCCGAGCAGAAGGCCGCCAAGGGTTTCGCCGGGCACCTCGCCGCGCTGCGCGAGGGCCGGGTCACCGCCGGCCTCGTCAAGATCGTCGGAGTGGGCGCGGCGGGGCTGGCCGCCTCGGCGCTGCTCGCCGCCGACCAGGCGGTCGCCGCCCACCCCCGCCGGCGGCGGCACGGCGCGGTGGGCCGCACCGTGGACGTGCTCCTCGGCGCCGGGGTGATCGCCGGCACCGCCAATCTGATCAACCTGCTGGACCTGCGGCCCGGGCGGGCGCTGAAGTCCGCGCTGCTGCTCGGCGCGCCGCTGACCGGGGGGCCCCATGGCGGGATCGCCGCCGGGGCGGTGGGCGCCGCCGCCGGCCTGCTCCCCGAGGACCTCGACGAGCAGGTGATGGTCGGCGACGGCGGGGCCAACGCGATCGGCGCGGTGCTCGGGGTGGCCCTCGCCGCCCGCACCGGGCCACTGGGGCGGGCCGGCGTGCTCGCCGTGCTCGCCGTGCTCACCGCCGCCAGTGAGAAGGTCAGCTTCACCCAGGTCATCCAGGCCACCCCGGGGCTGCGTGAGCTGGACGCGCTGGGCCGGCGCACCGACTGACGTGCGACGGCCGACCGACGTGCAGACCACCGGCTGACGTGAAGAACCCGGCACCCCTCGCCGGCGCCGGCCGGGTGGCCGGGGCGGCCGCCCTCATCGCCGTGCTCACCGTGGTCGCCCGGCTCGCCGGCTTCGGCCGGACCATGGTGTTCACCTGGACACTGGACTTCAGCGACCTCGGCGACATGTACGTGGTCGCCAACGTCGCGCCGAACATCATCTTCGAGATCGTGGCCGGCGGGGCGCTGGCCAGCCTGGTCGTGCCCCTGCTGGCCGGCCCGGTCGCAGCGGGTGACCGGCGGGCCGTCGGCGCGACCACCGGGGCCCTGCTGACCTGGACGCTGACCCTGCTGGTGCCCCTCGCGGCGCTGGTCGCGCTGCTGGCCGGGCCGATCGTCGAGGCGCTCAGCTCCGGCCGCAGCCCCGCCGAGTTGGCCGCCGGGGCGCGCATGTTGCGGGTCTTCGCCCCCCAGCTGCCGCTCTACGGCGTCGGCATCGTGCTCACCGGGGTGCTCCAGGCGCACCGCCGCTTCGCCTGGCCCGTCATCGCCCCGCTGCTGTCCAGCCTCACCGTGATCGTGGTCTACCTGACCTTCGGCGGCGTCGAGGGACGAGGGGCCACCGTCGCCGGGGTGAGCCGGGGCGGCGAGCTGGTCCTGAGCGGCGGCACCACCCTCGGCGTGGTCGTGCTGTCGCTGTCGCTGCTGATCCCGCTGCGCCGACTCGGCCTGCGGCTGCGCCCCGGCTACGCCTTCGGCGCCGACGCCCGGGCCCGGGTCGGCGGGCTGGCGGCGGCCGGGGCGGTCACCGTGGCCGCCCAGCAGATCGCCCTCGCGGCGGTCGTCAAGGTCGCCTCCGGGGGCCCGACCGGTTCCGTCCAGGCGTTCAACCTGGCCCAGACGATGTACCTGCTGCCCTGGGCGGTGCTGGCGGTGCCCCTCGCGGTCGCCGCGTACCCGACGCTCGCGGCGGCGTCGGCGGCCGGCGACGAACCGGCGTACCGGGACACCCTCGCCACGACCACCCGGGGGGTGCTGCTGTTCAGCTGCCTCGGCGCGGCGGCCCTCGCGGGCACCGCCGCCCCGGTCGCCGCGTTCTTCCGCCCGGCCGACCCGGCCCCGGTCGCCGCCGCGATCGCCGGCTTCGCCCCCGGACTGCTCGGCTACGGGCTGTTCGCGGTGCTCTCCCGCGCCCTCTACGCCCGAGGCGAGACCCGGCCGGCCACCGCGGCCATCACCGCCGGCTGGCTGGCCGTGCCGCTGGCCGTCGTCCCCCTCGCCGCGCTGCTGCCCCGCGCCGACCGGGTGCTCGCGGTGACCCTGGCCAACTCCGCCGGCATGCTGCTGCTCGGTGTCCTGCTGCTCGTCGCGGCGCGCCGCACGGCCGGGCCCGCCGCGCTGGCCGGGGCGGCCCGCGCGGGGGCGGCGGGGCTGCTCGGCGGGGCGCTCGCCGCGCTCGCCGGGGCGGCCACCGCGCATGCCCTGGCCGGGGCCGGGGCCGGCACCCCGACGACACTCGCGGCCCTCGTGCAGGGCATGCTGTCCTCAGCCGTGGTTGGCGTCGTGTTCCTCGCCGTGGCATACCTGGCCGACCGGCGGGACGTGCGGCCGGTGCTCGCCGCCGTGCGCCGCCGGTTGCCCGGTGCGGGCTGGCGAGCCGGGCGCTCCGGCGGGCCTCGGCGGCAGGACGTGGTCGGTCCGGAACGGGGCGACGGGAAGGAGACGGTGTCCGGGTGAGCGTGACGACGGGCGGCCGACCGGGGGTGGCGGTGGACCGGAGGTGGTCGCGGTGACGGGCGCGACACCGGCCGTCGGACGGCACGGCACCGTGGCGCTGCTGCTCGCCTCCAGCACCGGCGGCGTCGGCCAGCACGTCCGCTCCGTCGCACGGGGCCTCGCCGCGGCGGGCGCGGCGGTGCTGGTCTGCGGGCCCGCCGCCGCCGAGGAGCAGTTCGACTTCACCGGCGTGGGAGCCCGCTTCCAGCGGGTCGAGATCCCGGCCAGCCCGACCCCCGCCGACGCCCGGGCCGTCGCCGCGCTTCGCCGCGTGCTGGCCACCGAGACCGAACCGGTCGCCGTCGTGCACGCGCACGGGCTGCGTGCCGGCCTCGTCGCCGTCCTCGCCCGGCCGGCCGCCCCACTCGTGGTCACCTGGCACAACGCGGTCCTCGCCCGGGGGTTGCGCGGCGGGCTGTCCCGGCTGGCCGAGCGGGTCGTCGCCCGGGGAGTCCGGGTCGCCCTCGGCGCAAGCGCCGACCTGGTCGAGCGGGCCGCCGACCTCGGCGCCGCCGACGCCCGGCTCGCTCCGGTCGCCGCGCCGGCGCTGCCCGCGCCGCGTCGCCGCCGGGCCGCCGTCCGCGCCGAGTTCGGGGCCGCCGACGGCCAACCGCTGATCCTCTCCGTCGGCCGGCTGCACCCCCAGAAGCGGTACGACGTGCTGGTCGACGCCGCCGCCCGGTGGCGCCGCCGGACCCCGCCGCCCGTCGTGGTGATCGCCGGCAGCGGCCCGGCGTACCTGCCCCTCGCCGCCCGGATCTCCGCCGCCCGGGCCCCGGTCACCCTGCTCGGGCACCGCACCGACGTGGCCGACCTGCTAGCCGGCGCCGACCTGGCCGTGGTGACCAGCGACTGGGAGGCCCGCCAACTGTTCGCGCAGGAGGCGCTGCGGGCCGGCGTACCGCTGGTGGCGACCGCCGTCGGCGGCCTGCCGGAGCTGGTCGGCGACGCCGCCGTGCTGGTGCCCGCAGCCGACGTGGACGCGGTCGACGCGGCCGTGCGCGACCTGCTCGACGACCCCGACCGGCGGGCCGAGCTGGGTCGCTCCGGGGCCGCGCGGGCGGCGACGTGGCCCACCGAGGCGGACACCGTCGCCGAGCTGGCGGCGCTCTACGCGGAGCTGGCCGGGGACACCAGCGGCCCGGCCGCCCCCGGCACGGACGCCCCGTCGACGGGACGCCGGTGATGCTGCGCGCACTGAAACCGGTGCTGCTGCGCAGGCTGCCGCCGGTCCTGCTGACCGTGCTGGTCGTGGTGCTCGGGGTGACCGCCCTCGCCGCCCGGCCCGCCACCGAGGCGCCCGGGCGCACCGCCGACTTCGTGGTGCTCGTCGGGGTGGCCGGCCTGCGCTGGGACGACGTCGACCCGCAGACCACCCCGACGTTGTGGCGGATGGCCGAGCAGGGCTCGATCGGCTCCCTGTCGGTGCGCTCGGCCCACCGGCCCACCTGCCCCGTCGACGGCTGGCTGACCCTGGGCGCCGGGAATTTCGCCGCCTGGAACGGCAGCCGGGGCGGCGGCGGGTGCCCGTCGGCCGGGGTGACCGTCGAGCAGCCCGACGGCATCGGCGCGAACCTGCCCG
The DNA here is from genome assembly GCF_042670805.1 of Micromonospora sp. NPDC057141. Lineage (NCBI taxonomy): Bacteria > Bacillati > Actinomycetota > Actinomycetes > Micromonosporales > Micromonosporaceae > Micromonospora > Micromonospora sp. NPDC057141. Next base: position 15,273 of record NZ_JBHUVA010000033.1, read on the forward strand.
ACCAGGAGAGCGTGGTGCAGCACAACCAGCAGCGCCTGCCCTGGGGCGCGGTGCCCGGCTCGCTGGCGGAGTCGGTGCGCTGCTCGGTCGCCGTCGGTCCCGGCGCGGCGGTGGCCGCCGCCCGCCCGTTCGGCCGGGTCGACCGGTATGCCTCGGCGCTGCCCGACGACCCGGCCCCGCTGCTCGGCTCCTGCGTGCTGAGCATCGTCGACCTCGGCACCGTCGCCGGTGCCGACCGGGCGGCCCGGGCCGAGCAGGCCCGCCGGGCCGACGCCGACCTGGCCCGGGTCCTCGCCGGCCGGCCCCCGCGCTCCCTGGTGCTGGTGGCCGGGATCTCCGATACCGACCTGCCGTCCCGGCTGCACGTCGCCGTCGCCGACGGGCCCGGCTGGGAACGGGGCTGGCTCACCTCGCCGACCACCGGCCGGGAGGGCTACCTGCAACTGGTCGACCTGGCGCCGACCGCGCTCGCCGCGCTCGGCCGGCCGATGCCCGAGCGGCTGTTCCTCGGCCGGCCCGCCCGCACCGTCGGCGGACGCCCGGCGGACCTGCCCGCCGCGATCGCCGCGCCGGCCGACGCCGATCGGGAGGCCGCCGCCCAGCGGCGGGTCGCCGGCTGGTTCTTCGCCCTGCTCGCCGGCGCGCAGGTGGTGCTGGCCGTGGCAGTGCTGCCGCTGCTGCGTCGCGCCCGCCGGCACGCCGGGCCCGTCGGCCCGGCGCCGGTGCCCCGGCGGGTGGTGGCCGCGGTCGAACTGCTGCTGATCGCCGTCGCCCTCGCGGTGCCGGCGGCCCTGCTCGCCGACGTGGTGCCGTGGTGGCGCGGCGACCACGCCGGCTGGTGGTTCGCGGCGACCACCGTGCTGGTGTTGGTCGGTGCGACCGCCGCCGTCCGGTTCGCCCCCGGGCACGACGCGACGCTCGGGCCGCTGGGCGCGGTCGCCGGCCTGGCCACCCTCGTGGTCGCCGCCGACGTGCTCACCGGGTCGCGGTTGCAGCTCAACGGGGTGGCCGGCTACTCGGCCCTGGAAGGCGGCCGGTTCTCCGGCCTGGGCACCGTCGGGCTCGGCGTGTTCGTCGCCGGGTCGCTGCTGTGCGCCGGCTGGCTGGCCCAGCGGGTCCACCGCCGGTGGCGGCCCATGGTGGTCGTCGCCGTCGGCGGGGCCGCCGTGGTGGTGGTGGGCAGCCCCTACCTCGGCGGGGACTCCATCGGTGCCATCGCGCTGACGGCCGGGGTGAGCGTGGCCGCCGCGATCAGCACCGGTGGCTGGCTGACGGTCAGCCGGCTGGTATGGGCGGGCATGGCGGGGCTGGCGGTCACGATCGGCTTCGCGGTGCTCGACCTGCGCCGGCCGGCGACCGAGCGGGGCAGCCTCGGCCGGTTCCTGGCCGCCCTCGGCGACGGCACCGGCGGGCTGACCGTCCACCGGTCCAGCACCGCCAACTTCGAGACCCTGGTCAACAGCCCGCTCACGGTGCTGGCCCTGGCGGGTGCCCTGCTGGTCTGGTTCGCGCTGCTCCAGCCGTGGGGTGGGCTGATGCGGCTGTTCGGGATCTACCCTGCGATGCGGGCGGCGATGGCGGGCACGGGGGTGGCCGCCGGCCTCGGCGGGGTGCTCGAGGGCTCCGCGCTCGACGTGGCCGGCGCCGCCGGTGCGCTGGTGGTGCCGATGGCGGCGCTCGCGGCGCTGCGGGTGCTCGACCACTCCACCGACCGGACCCAGCCGGGCGACGGCGGCCCCGCCAACGGCCGGCTCGGCGTCGCCCCGCCGGGCGGCCCCGACGGTCCCGGGGCCGGCGGCGGGACCGGGACCGGCGACGGGACCACGCCGCCGGCCGGCGACCCGCACCCCGCGCCGCCGGCCGACGCGGGCGCGGGCAGCGGTGGGGACGCACCGGACCGGGCACCCGACCGGGCCGCCCGCGCATCGACGGGGGCCGCGGCGGCCTGACCCGGTGCGCCGCCCGGCCGGGCGACCTCGGGTGCGGCCTGCGGGCCCGGCCCGGGGAGGTGTTAGCGTGGAGTCCCGTGGATCGCGTGATCATTTGGCCCGCAGCCGGCACGGCTGGCTGTTCGGCACTGATCGGCACGGCGGTCTGCACGACCGCGACGGACGACACGGGAGCAGGCCTTGGCCCCTTCAGCACGGACGACCAGGCACATTTTCGTCACCGGGGGCGTGGCCTCCTCGTTGGGTAAGGGCCTCACCGCCTCCAGCCTCGGCAACCTCCTCTCGGCCCGGGGGCTGCGCGTGGTGATGCAGAAGCTGGACCCGTACCTCAACGTCGACCCGGGGACGATGAACCCGTTCCAGCACGGCGAGGTCTTCATCACCGAGGACGGCGCCGAGACCGACCTCGACGTCGGGCACTACGAGCGGTTCCTCGACCGGGACCTGTCCGGCAAGGCGAACGTCACCACCGGCCAGATCTACTCCGACGTGATCGCCAAGGAGCGGCGCGGGGAATACCTGGGCGACACCGTCCAGGTGATCCCGCACATCACCAACGAGATCAAGGCCCGCATCCTCGGCATGGCCGACCCGGACGCCGAGGGCCAGATCCCGGACGTGGTGATCACCGAGGTCGGCGGCACCGTCGGCGACATCGAGTCGCTGCCGTTCCTGGAGGCGATCCGCCAGGTCCGCCACGACCTGGGCCGGGACAACTGCTTCTACCTGCACGTCTCGCTGGTGCCATACCTCGCCCCGTCGGGCGAGCTGAAGACCAAGCCCACCCAGCACTCGGTGGCGCAGCTGCGCAGCATCGGCATCCAGCCCGACGCGCTGGTGCTGCGCTGCGACCGGGAGATCCCGGAGAAGGTCAAGGTCAAGCTGTCGCTCTACTGCGACGTGGACACCGAGGCGGTCGTCGCCGCCCCGGACGCGCCGAGCATCTACGACATCCCGAAGGTGCTGCACCGCGAGGGCCTCGACGCGTACGTGGTGCGCCGCCTCGGCCTGTCCTTCCGCGACGTGGACTGGGCCAGCTGGGACGACCTGCTCGACCGGGTGCACCAGCCCCGGCACACCGTCACGGTGGCGGTGGTCGGCAAGTACGTCGACCTGCCCGACGCGTATCTGTCGGTCAGCGAGGCGATCCGGGCCGCCGGCTTCGGCCACCGGGCCCGGGTGCAGCTGCGCTGGGTGCCCAGCGACGACTGCGTCACCCCGATCGGCGCGGCGGCGGCCCTGGCCGGCGTGGACGGCATCGTCATCCCCGGCGGCTTCGGCGTACGCGGCATCGAGGGCAAGATCGGCACCGCCCGGTACGCCCGGGAGAACGGCGTACCGCTGCTCGGCCTCTGCCTCGGCCTGCAGTGCATGACCATCGAGGTGGCCCGGCACCTGGCCGGCCTGCACGGGGCGAACTCCCTCGAGTTCGACTCCGAGGCCACGCACCCGGTCATCGCCACCATGGCCGACCAGGAGGACATCGTCGCCGGCCGGGGCGACCTGGGCGGCACCATGCGGCTGGGGGCGTACCCGGCGCGGCTGGCCGAGGGGTCGATCGTCGCCGAGGCGTACGGCGTCGCCGAGGTCAGCGAGCGGCACCGGCACCGGTACGAGGTGAACAACGCCTACCGCGACCAGCTCACCAAGGCGGGGCTGCACATCTCCGGCACCTCCCCGGACGGCCGGCTCGTCGAGTTCGTCGAGCTCGACCGCGACCTGCACCCGTTCTTCGTGGCCACCCAGGCGCACCCTGAGCTGAAGAGCCGCCCGACCCGGCCACACCCGCTGTTCGCGGCGTTCGTGAAGGCCGCCGTCGCCTACTCCGAGGCCGACCAGCTCCCGGTCGACCTGGACGCCGTCGGCGTCGCGGCGGAGGCGGCGAGCCGGGCCGACCGCAACGGCGGCGCGACCGCCGGGCGCGAGACGGCATCGGCGTCGTGAGCGCCGTCGAGCACCGCTACGAGGTGACCGACCGGCGGGAACACTACGCCGGGCGGATCTTCTCCGTGGTCACCGACGAGGTCACCATGCCCGGCGGGGGCACCGCCGCCCGCGACTACGTCCGGCACGTCGGCGCGGTCGCCGTCGTGGCCCTCGACGACGCCGGCCAGGTGGTGCTCATCCGGCAGTACCGGCACCCGGCCGGCCGGCACCTGTGGGAGCTGCCCGCCGGGCTGATGGACGTCACCGGCGAGGACCTGGCCGCCGCCGCGGCCCGGGAACTGGCCGAGGAGGCCGACCTCACCGCCGGCACCATCGACGTGCTGGTCGACCTGCACAGCTCGCCCGGCTTCTCCGACGAGGTCGTCCGGGTCTTCCTGGCCCGGGACCTCGCCGACGTGCCCGCCGGGCAGCGCCACGAGCGCAGCGAGGAGGAGGCCGACCTCCAGGTGGTCCGGGTGGACCTCGACGAGGCGGTGCGGATGGTGCTGGCCGGCGAGATCACCAACGCCTCCGCCGTGGCGGGGGTGCTCGCCGCCGCCCGTGCCCGGGACGTCGGCTGGTCGGCGCTGCGCCGCCTGGACGCGCCGCTGCCGCGCTGAGCCGGGCCGACCGGCGCCCTGGCGAAGGTCAGCGGCGGGCGGACGGGGTGTGACGACGGAGGGGCCGTGCGGCGAACCGCACGGCCCCTTCGGGGTGTGGTGGAGATCAGTCGCGCAGCGGGCGACCCTGCCCGTCGACGCCGCCGTTGACCAGGATCAGGATGCCGTCGATGGTGCCCCAGAGGGCGCCGAAGCCGCAGGTGACCAGGGTCACCACGAGCTGGAGCACGCCTGTCTTGGTGTCGCCCATGTAGAACCGCCCGACGCCGAAGCCGCCGAGGAGGATGCCGAGAATGCCCGCGACGACCTTGCTCTTGTCGGAGACGCCCTGCGGGTACTGCTGGTGAGGAGTGGTCATGGGGCGAAACGATAGTGATCGACTCGCGTCCTGTCCGCAGCGGCACCCCACCGGTGGGACGATGGGAGGCGAACACTGTCGGAACGGCCGATCCGCTCTCCACCACCGGCCCGGTCGACGCCTGACACATCGTCAGCACCCCCGGGCACGGAATGGCACAGTGTCGGCGCCGCGTAACGGGCGGCCCGCCTAGACTGCCGCCGGCGGGACGGTGGACCGCGGCGGCAACGGGGCCGCCGCGCACCGGGCGGTCGGGGCGGGACGGCCCCGGAGAGAGGTGTCTGCATCGTGAAGGTCGGAATCCCTCGCGAGGTCAAGAACCACGAATACCGCGTGGCCATCACGCCCGCGGGCGTCAACGAGTTCACCCGCAACGGCCACCAGGTCTTCGTCGAGTCCGGCGCCGGTGTCGGGTCGAGCATCGCCGACGACGAGTTCGCCGCGGCCGGCGCGAAGATCCTGGCCACCGCCGACGAGGTGTGGGCGACCGCCGAGCTGGTACTCAAGGTCAAGGAGCCGGTCACCGAGGAATACCACCGCATGCGCCCCGGGCAGGTGCTCTTCACCTACCTGCATCTGGCCGCGTCCAAGGAGTGCACCGACGCGCTGGTCGACCGGAGGGTCACCGGCATCGCGTACGAGACCGTGGAGCTGCCCGACCGGTCGCTGCCGCTGCTCGCCCCGATGTCCGAGGTGGCCGGCCGGCTCGCCCCGCAGGTCGGCGCGTACCACCTGCAGCGGCAGGGCGGCGGGCGCGGCATCCTGATGGGCGGCGTCTCCGGCGTGTACGCGGCGAAGACCGTGGTCATCGGCGCGGGCGTGTCCGGCATGAACGCCGCCGCGATCGCGCTCGGCCTGCAGGCGGAGGTGCTGCTGCTGGACAAGAACGTGGCCCGGCTGCGCCAGGCCGACGCCATCTACCGGGGCCACCTGCAGACGGTCGCCTCCAACGCGTACGAGATCGAACGGGCGGTGCTCGACGCGGACCTGGTCATCGGCGCGGTCCTCGTCCCCGGCGCGAAGGCCCCGACGCTGATCTCCAACGAGCTGGTCTCCCGGATGAAGCCGGGCAGCGTGCTCGTCGACATCTCCATCGACCAGGGTGGCTGCTTCGAGGACTCCCGGCCCACCACCCACGCCGAGCCGACGTACCGGGTGCACGACACGATCTTCTACTGCGTGGCGAACATGCCCGGCGCGGTGCCGCACACCAGCACCTACGCGCTGACCAACGTGACCCTGCCGTACGCGCTGGAGCTGGCCAACCAGGGTTGGCGTGAGGCGCTGCGCCGCGACCCGGCCCTGGCGCTGGGCCTGAACACCCACGACGGGCAGGTCGTCTACGGGCCGGTCGCCGAGGCGCACGGCATGCCGACCCTGCCCCTGGCCGAGGTGCTGGCCTGACCGGGCAGCAGCGCACCGGGGCACCGGAGGGGGCCGGCGCGGAACCCTCGCCGGCCCTGCGCCGCGCCCTGCACGGCTACCTCGACCACCTCACCGTCGAGCGTGGCCTGTCCGCGAACACCCTCGCCTCGTACCGTCGGGACCTGGACCGCTACCTCGCCACCCTCGCCGACGCCGGGATCGCCGACCTCGCCTCGGTCGGCGCCGGCGCCGTCGAGTCGCACCTGGCCCGGCTGCGCGCCGGCGACGACGGCCGCCCGCCCCTGGCGGTCTCCTCCGCCGCCCGGGCGGCGTCGGCCGTGCGCGGGCTGCACCGCTTCGCCCTGCGCGAGGGGCTGGCCGGCGCCGACCCGAGCCGCGACGTCCGACCGCCCGCCCCGCCGCGCCGGCTGCCCCGGGCGCTCGCCGTCGACGCGGTGGTGCGGCTGCTGGAGACCGCCGGCGCGGTGACCACCGCCGGCGACGGCGCGCCCCTCGCGCTGCGCGACCGGGCGTTGCTGGAGTTCCTGTACGGTACCGGCGCGCGGATCTCCGAGGCCGTCGGCGCGGCGATCGACGACCTCGACGGCCTGGACGGCGGCGAGGCGACGGTGCTGCTGCGCGGCAAGGGCGGCCGGACCCGCCTCGTGCCGGTCGGCGGGTACGCCGTCGAGGCGCTGCGCGCCTGGCTGGTGCGCGGCCGACCGGCCCTGGTGGCCGCCGGCCGGGGCACCCCGGCGGTGTTCGTCAACGCACGCGGGGGCGCCCTGACCCGGCAGGGGGCCTGGACGATCCTGCGGCGGGCCGCCGAGCGGGCCGGGCTGCCGGTGGACGGGGCGAACGCCGTCTCCCCGCACACCCTGCGCCACTCGTACGCCACCCACCTGCTCGACGGCGGGGCCGACGTGCGGGTGGTGCAGGAGTTGCTCGGCCACGCCTCGGTGACCACCACCCAGGTCTACACGCTGGTCACCGTGGAGCGGCTGCGCGAGGTGTACGCCACCGCCCATCCCCGGGCCCGTGGCTGACCGCGCGTGACGCGTCGACCGGACCTGCCCGCCGGGGACCGGCCGGTCGGGGCCGACACGCCGTACCGGTGCCGAACGCCCTGCTGATCGGTGGCGTACAGTCGGCATGGCGCGGACCTTGCGGGGCGACAGGACCGGGGTGCGCAGCGGCGCCGCGAGGGACGTCGGACGGCTCCGACGTCGGGTGGTCGTCGGGAGGGGGCAACGAGGACATGGCTGGCAACGGTGACCGTGCCGAGACCTGGACGTCGGAGCTCCGCGAGCAGCAGGCCACGCTCGGCGCGGACCTCGGGCCGGCGGACCCGGCGGCCTACACGATGCGCAAGCCGATCCCCGAGCCGATGCCCACCGACCGGCATGGGCCGGCCCGGATCATCGCGATGGCCAACCAGAAGGGCGGCGTCGGCAAGACCACCACCACGATCAACCTGGGCGCGGCGCTCGCCGAGTACGGCCGCAAGGTGCTGCTGGTCGACTTCGACCCGCAGGGCGCCCTCTCCGTGGGCCTCGGCGTCAACCCGCACAACCTCGACCTGTCGGTCTACAACCTGCTCATGCAGGACGACGTCACCGCCGAGGACGTCCTGATCAAGACGGACGTGGCGGGGCTGCACCTGCTGCCGGCCAACATCGACCTCTCCGCCGCCGAGATACAGCTCGTCAACGAGGTCGCCCGCGAGATGGCCCTGGCCCGGGTGCTCAGGTCGATCCGCAAGGAATACGACTACGTCCTCATCGACTGCCAGCCCTCCCTCGGCCTGCTGGCGATCAACGCACTGACCGTCGCGCACGGGGTGCTGATCCCCCTGGAGTGCGAGTTCTTCAGCCTGCGGGGCGTGGCCCTGCTGCTGGACACGATCGACAAGGTGCGCGAGCGGCTCAACTTCGACCTGGAGCTCGAGGGCATCCTCGCCACCATGTACGACAGCCGCACCACCCACTGCCGGCAGGTGCTCCAGCGGGTGGTCGAGGCGTTCGGCGACAAGGTCTACCAGACGGTGATCACCAAGACGGTGAAGTTCCCCGAGTCCACCGTGGCAGGGGCGCCCATCACCACCATGGACCCGGCCTCGTCCGGTGCCCGCAACTACCGGCAACTCGCCCGCGAGGTGATCGCCGCGCAGGCGGAGCGGTAGGCCGGGTGGCCCGTCGTCGTCGCGCGCGTCCCCGACCGGGGTCGCACCTTGCCGCCGCAGCGGCAAGGGCGTGGACTACGGTCGTCCGGTGACCGCGCCACCCCTCGACCCGCCCGCCGCGCCGCCGCCCCCGGTGGCCGGCAAGGGCGGCGTGACCGGTGACGGTGCGGGCGGGGCTGCCGGTGACGGTGCGGGCGGGGAGCCCACCGGGTTCACCGTCCGGCTGGACAACTTCACCGGCCCGTTCGACCTGCTGCTCCAGCTCATCAGCAAGCACAAGCTGGACGTCACCGAGGTCGCCCTGCACCGGGTCACCGACGAGTTCATCGCCTACCTGCGGGCCATGGGCGACCAGTGGGACCTGGACGAGACCAGCGAGTTCCTGCTGGTCGCCGCCACCCTGCTGGACCTGAAGGCAGCCCGGCTGCTGCCTGCCGCCGAGGTCGAGGACGAGGAGGACCTGGCGCTGCTGGAGGCGCGGGACCTGCTCTTCGCCCGGCTGCTGCAGTACAAGGCGTTCAAGGAGGCGGCCGCGCACATCGCCGAGCTGGAGGCGGTCGGCGGCCGGCGCTATCCCCGGGCGGTCACCCTGGAAGCCCGCTACGCCGAGGCGCTGCCCGACCTGGTGCTCGGCATCGGCCCCGAGCGGCTGCTCAAGCTGGCGATCAGGGCGATGACGCCGAAGCCGGTGCCCGAGGTCTCCATCGCGCACGTGCACCTGGTCCGGGTCAGCGTCCGGGAACACGCCGCGATCATCGCCAAGCGGCTGCGCCGGGCCGGCGTCGCCACGTTCTCCCTGCTCTGCGCCGACTGCGAGGCCACCCTGGAGGTGGTGGCCCGGTTCCTGGCGCTGCTGGAGCTGTACCGGGAGGGCCTCGTGTCCTTCGTGCAGGAGCAGGCGCTGGAGGAGCTGACCGTCCGCTGGACCGGCCCCGCCGACGGCGGCACCGAGCTGCACGTCGGCGAGTACGCCGGCACCCCGCCCGAGCCGGGCACGAGCGGCGATACAGGCGGTGCCGGCGGTGTCGATGGTGTCGGCGATACAGGCGGTGTCGGCGATACAGGCGGTGACGGTGGCGCCGGTGGGAATGGCGCGGGCGGGAACGGCATGGGCGTGAACGGCGAGGAGCAGCGCGATGAGTGACGAGGAGCGCCGGGATTCCCTGGCCGACCAGGCCGCCGCCTGGGTCCCGCCCTGGGACCGCCCCCGACCCCCCACCCCGGCCGCCGGCTCGGAAGATCTTGGAAGCGAGCGGCCCCTGGAAGGGTCGGATTCCTCCATGATCTCCCCGGTGGGGGAGGCGGCCGAGGCCGGCGACGGCGGGGAGGCCGGGGAGAGTGGGGGCCGGGGGGAGCGGAGGCAGGGGGCCACGCGGCGGCGACCCGCTCCCGCGCCCCCGCCGGCACCCGTGCTCGACGACGCGGAGTTGCGCGGGGCGCTGGAGGCCATCCTGCTGGTGGTGGACGAGCCCGTCAGCGAGCTGACCCTGGCCCAGGTCCTCGAACAGGCCCCGGAGCGGGTCGGCCCGCTGCTCGACGACATCGCGGCCGGATACACCGCCGCCGGGCACGGCTTCGAGCTGCGCCGGGCCGCCGGCGGCTGGCGGCTCTACACCCGGCCGGAATACGCCACGTACGTCGAGCGATTCGTGCTGGACGGGCAGTCTGTCCGGCTGACCCAGGCGGCGCTGGAGGCCCTCGCCGTGGTGGCGTACCGGCAGCCGGTGACCCGTTCGCGCATCTCGGCCATCCGGGGTGTCAACTGCGACGGGGTGATCCGTACGCTGGTCTCCCGCGGGCTGGTCGAGGAGTGCGGCGCCGAACCGGACAGCGGTGCCTTCCTCTACCGGACCACCACGATGTTCCTGGAAAAGCTGGGGTTGAACTCGGTCGACGAGTTGCCCCCGCTCGCCCCGTTCCTCCCCGACGACGTAGAAGAGCTTGCCGATGCGACGCGATGACCGTGCCCCCAAGACCGACGCGCCCGTCTTCGAGGGGGCCGAACGCCTCCAGAAGGTGTTGGCCGCCGCCGGCGTGGGATCCCGCCGCGCCTGCGAGGACCTGATCTTCCGCCGCCGGGTCACCGTGAACGGGAAGGTGGCCCAGCTCGGCGACCGGGCCGACCCGACCCGGGACGTCATCCTCGTCGACGGCGAGCGCCTCCAGGCCGACACCCGGCTGGTATACCTGGCCCTGAACAAGCCGCGCGGCGTCGTCTCCACCATGGCGGACGAGAAGGGCCGCGCCGCCCTGTCGGACTTCATCGGCAACCGGGTGGAGCAGCGGGTCTACCACGTCGGGCGGCTCGACGCAGACAGCGAGGGCCTGCTGCTGCTCACCAACGACGGCGACCTCGCCCACCGGCTCACCCACCCGTCGTACGGGGTGCCGAAGACGTACCTGTGCGAGGTGGCCGGGCCGATCCCGCGCAACCTCGGCAAGCGGCTGGCCGCCGGCGTCGAGCTGGAGGACGGCCCCGTCACGGTCGACTCCTTCAAGGTGGTGGACACCCTGGGCAAGACCGCCCAGGTGGAGCTGACCCTGCACGAGGGGCGCAAGCACATCGTCCGACGCCTGTTGGGCGAGGTCGGGCACCCGGTGTCGCGCCTCGTGCGTACCTCGATCGGGCCGATCCGCCTTGGTGACCTGCGCGCCGGGCGGACCCGGCGGCTCACCAACGCCGAGGTCGCCGCCCTGTTCAAGGCGGTGGGTGACTGACCCCGTAGGGCGGGGTACCCCAACGGGTAGGCTTCCGTGACGCCCCGGACGGGGCGCGCGGTGGCGTGGGTCGCCACCGACGGCGTCGCGCGCGGCACCTCGACGGGCCGCGGGCATGATTGACGACGACGACAACCGCTCGCGACGGGCCGCCGGGCCCCGCGCGAGGCACGGGCTGAGGAGGATCACGGTGGAGGAAAACGTACGGGCCGGGCGCTGCGTGGTCGCTGTGGACGGGCCGTCCGGTTCGGGTAAGTCCACCGTCTCCCGGCGGCTCGCCGTGGGCCTCGGCGCTCGCTACCTGGACACCGGGGCGATGTACCGGGCGATCACCTGGGCGGTGCTGCGCTCGGGCGTCGACCTGACCGACGCCGAGGCGGTGGGCAAGGTCGCCGCCGAGGTGGACCTGCGCATCGGCACCGACCCCCAGGGGTACGCCGTGACCGCCGACGGCGTGACCGTCGACGCCGAGATCCGGGGTACCGAGGTCACCGGCGCGGTCTCCGCCGTGGCCGCCGTACCGTCGGTCCGGGCGCTGCTGGTGGCCCGGCAGCGGGAGCTGATCGCGAAGGCCGGCCGGATCGTCGTCGAGGGCCGCGACATCGGTTCGGTCGTCGTCCCCGACGCGGACCTGAAGGTCTACCTGACCGCCTCCGAGACGGCGCGCGCCCAGCGGCGCAGCGCAGAGGACGCCACCGACGTGGTCGCCACCGCCGCCGACCTGGCCCGCCGCGATCGGCTCGACTCGACCCGCAAGGCCGACCCGTTGCAGCAGGCCGCCGACGCGGTGGTGCTGGACACCACGGAGCTGGGCATCGACGAGGTCGTCGACCGGCTGCGCGCGCTGCTGGCCGATCGGGGAGTGGCATGACCACCGACGAGGGCTGGGTGGAGCTGCGCGAGCCGGACGTCGCCGTCGAGGAGCCGACCGGCCCGATGCCGGTGGTGGCCGTCGTCGGCCGCCCCAACGTCGGCAAGTCCACCCTGGTCAACCGCATCATCGGCCGTCGGCAGGCGGTCGTCGAGGACATCCCCGGGGTGACCCGGGACCGCGTCCCGTACGACGCGCAGTGGTCCGGCCGGGCGTTCACGGTCGTCGACACGGGCGGCTGGGAGCCGGACGCGAAGGACCGGGCCGCGGCGATCGCCGCGCAGGCCGAAATCGCCGTCGCCACCGCAGACGTGGTGCTTTTCGTCGTCGACGCGATGGTCGGCTCCACCGACGTGGACGAGGCCGCCGTCAAGATGCTGCGGCGCAGCGCCAAGCCGGTCATCCTGGTGGCCAACAAGGCCGACAACACCACGATCGAGATGGAGTCGACCTCGCTGTGGTCGCTCGGCCTCGGCGAGCCGCACCCGGTCTCGGCGCTGCACGGCCGGGGCTCCGGCGACCTGCTCGACAGGATCCTCCAGGCGCTGCCCGAGGCGCCGGCGATCGTGGAGAACCGCCCCCGTGGCCCGCGCCGGGTGGCCCTCGTCGGCCGGCCCAACGTCGGCAAGTCCAGCCTGCTCAACCGGTTCTCGGGCGAGGAGCGGGCGGTCGTCGACTCGGTCGCCGGCACCACCGTCGACCCGGTGGACAGCCTCGTCGAGATCGGCGGGGAGACCTGGCAGTTGGTGGACACCGCCGGGCTGCGCAAGCGGGTCGGCAAGGCCAGCGGCACCGAATACTACGCCAGCCTGCGCACCGCCTCGGCGATCGAGGCCGCCGAGGTGGCCGTGGTGCTGCTCGACTCCAGCGAGCCGATCAGCGAGCAGGACCAGCGGATCCTGTCCATGGTCACCGAGGCCGGCCGGGCCCTGGTCATCGCCTTCAACAAGTGGGACCTGGTCGACGGCGACCGCCGGTACTACCTGGACAAGGAGATCGAACGGGAGCTGCGCCGCATCCCGTGGGCCCTGCGGATCAACCTGTCGGCCAGGACGGGCCGCGCGGTCGACAAGCTCGCCCCGTCGCTGCGCAAGGCCCTGGCGAGCTGGGAGACCCGGGTGCCAACGGCGCAGCTCAACTCCTGGCTGACCGCCCTGGTGCAGGCCACCCCGCACCCGGTGCGGGGCGGCCGGGCGCCGAAGATCCTCTTCGCCACCCAGGCGGGGGTCGCCCCGCCGCGGTTCGTGCTCTTCACCACCGCGCCGCTGGACGCCGGCTACCAACGCTTCGTCGAGCGCAAGCTTCGCGAGGAGTTCGGCTTCGAGGGCAGCCCGGTGGAGATCTCGGTACGCCCGCGCAAGAAGCTCGGTCCGGGCGGCAGGGGCAAGGCGCACGGCTGACATCGCACTCGCCTCCTTCTCCTGACGCCTGGCCCTGATCCGCTTGCTGCCCGGCCCCGCCGTAGGGGCCGGGCAGCACTGTCCTGTCTACGTTCCACACGGATCGGGCACGCCTTCTTGCCTGCGTTCGACGCGGATCGGCCGGTTCTTGCCTACGGTTGACGCGGATCGGCCCGTTCCTTGCCCATGGTCTAAGCGGATCGGGCCTGCGGTCGTGCCTACGGTTCACGGGGGATCCGGGCCCGCGGGTGCCTCGGCTGAGGCGTCCAGGCGGAGGTGGGCCTGACCGGGCCACCCAGCCCTACCCGCCGTGATCTTGGACAGTTGCCGTCGCTGGCGAACAGTAGCTGTCCAGGTTCAGAGGGCCGCGATGCGACGGGCGGGGAGGACGCGTTGTGCGGTGGTGGCGGTGAAGTGCCGGCGTGGAGCCGCGCGCTGAGGCCCCCGCAGGCGCTCACCGGCCCCGACAGACTTGTCGCCCTGCCTGGCGAAAACCAGCCCCCTATCCCCCTAGGACGCGCTAGCGGGCGTGAGGTGGCGAAGGGGCGGGGGCAATGCATGCGTGGCGAAGATCGTGCGCTAAGCTGTACCGGCTGTCGCAGGGAGGAAGTGCCTCGCGGGAGCATCGGGACGTGGCGCAGCTTGGTAGCGCACTTGACTGGGGGTCAAGGGGTCGTCGGTTCGAATCCGGCCGTCCCGACAGCACGAAAAGAGGCCGTCAACCGGGGCTTACGCCCTGGTCAACGGCCTCTAACTCGTATTAGAGCGGTAGAGATTTCCTGATCTAGACGGCGCGTAGCTGGGGACCACTTGGGGACCGGCGTGCCTTCAGGTGCGCGCTGAGTGCCGTTCCCGCGTCGGTGATCGACTGCCGGTCGGGGTGCAGGTATCGCTGTGTCGTGGTTAGCGACCCGTGGCCGGCAATCTTGCGGAGCACGTGCACTGGCACCCCGGCGTCGGCCATCCAGGTCAGGCCGGTGTGGCGCAGGTCGTGCCGGCGTAGGTGTTCGTAGCCCAGCTTCGTGACCACCTCATCCCAGTGCGTGGCGTCGCGCAGTACGGCGGTGCTGATCCGTCCACCGCGCGGCCCGGTGAACAGCCGAGACTGCGGCGCGGTGACCGAATCCAGGCGGCGAGCCACGATCGGTCGCACCTCTTCGATCAGCGGGACTACGCGTGCGCGCTTTCCCTTGGTGCCTTTGTCGATCAGGCCACCGGGTCCCGGTGTGGTCTGTCGGCGTACCGTCCACATCCACGTTTCCCGGTTGATGTCCTCGGCCCGGACGCCGGACACCTCGCCGATGCGCGCTGCCGTGCACGCGGCGAAGATCGTGACGTCACCCCAACCGGGAAAGCCGTTCGCGGATCGCTCGACCAACGCGGCGGCAAGCCCTGTCAGCGCTTCCCAGTGCGGCAGCGCCAGCGTGCGCGGGTCGTCCAACTCGTCTTCTGCTCGTTGGTACTCGCGCTGCCATCCGGTGACCTGGGCGGGATTTCGCGAGATGATGCCGTCCCGTACGGCCTGCTGCATCACCCGGACCAGCACGGCAAGGCTGTTCTTGACCGTCGATCGACTGCACTCGTCGGCAATCCATCCGTGCACGGCCCGGTCTACCGCGCCGTTGGTGATCATTCGGACCGGAATGTGTCCGAGAGCCGGCACCACGCGCTTTCGCCACCCGGCAAGGTACGGGTCGAGGGTCTTGCGTTCCAATCCTCGGAGTGCCAGCGTCATCACGCTTTCGCCGTACTCGGCAAGTCGTTTCGTCGCGGCGAGCGGGTCGACGCCGCCCTGTGCTGTGCTGACCATTTCATCGATCCACGCTTTCGCCTCTTCGGGCGTGGCTACCGACGTGGACTTGGACAGTCGGCGCTTGGTCGGCGGGTCGATCCACCGGACGCGCGCCCGGTAGGGGCGTGCACGGCCGGCGCGAAACTCCACATCGGTAGTGAGTTGCACGCCGATCGGTGGTTGCTGTGGGGGTGCCATCAAGCCGCCTTCGGGTAGACCCGGCGAGCGGAAAGCCATCGCTCGACGTCGGCCGTCACGTACTTCACGACGCGGTCGGAAATCTGGATGAACGGCGGGCCCTGCAAGGGCGGGACCGTACGCCACCGCCGGATGGTCGACGGGTCAACGTCGAGCAGCTCGGCGAGTTCCTCGGTGGACATGAACGGCTTGGACGAGAGTCGGATGGTGTCGTCTACCTCCGGCGCGGCGGGCATCTCTGGTGAGGCGTTCTGCGTCACGAGTCGCACGGTGGGTGCCTTTCGGTCGGCGGCTGGTGTTGCGAGGTAGAAGCGGGAGGTATCAGCTCAGATAGGCACAGAACGGCCCGCTGAGAGCGTCGTGGGGCCGCGATCCGGTGTTGCCCGGTGTTACGGGTGTGGGCCGGTGCGGCTGAGGGCTTCTCAGCGGGCCGTTCTGAGGGGGCGGCGTTCCCTGGGCGGCCGGGTGGGGCTGTTCCGGGTGGCCGGGGTACGCGTACCACCCGTACCAGGGTCGTTTTCCCTGGTCAGGGTTGGTACGGGTCGGATTGCGGTACGGGTTAACGCGTACCGGGGGCGGTGGTGAGGGCGCGTCGTGGTACGGATCGATCCGTAACAGGCACGTGACCCGTACCGGGGATGACCTGCGGAATTGAGGTTGGTACGGGTGGTACCGATACCCCCGTGGAAGGGTTCTCGGGTGCGGGGCAGTAGCGCTGCCACGCGTCGGTGAACGCGGTCCGGTTGTAGCCCTTGGCCTGCCCGACGGGGAAGCGGATCGTCTCCGACTTGACGCCGAACTCGCGGAGCAGGTCGCCGAGTTTCTTGCCGGTGAGTCCGTTGGGGCCGCTGTCGGCCCAGGGTGCTTCGGGGTCGCCGTTGAGGGCGGCGAGCAGGTCGGCGGTGGGCGCGGCGGGCGGGTTACCGAGGGTGGCGAATGCGGTGCGGATGTCGGCGAGGAGCCGGACGCGTTGGGAGACGTTGCCGGCGTCGTCGGCTTCGGCGGTCAGGACGGTGACGGCCTGGCGGGCGCGGGCGGGCCAGGTTCCCCCGGCGAGGTCGGCGACGGCCACGAGGGGTTCCCAGGTGTCGGCGGCCCGGTCCTCTACCGGCATGGGCGGTTCCGCGGCTTCGAGGATGGCGAGGTTGGCCCGGAGCCATCCGGCCAGTTGTTGGGCGAGGGTGCGGAGGGCGGGGCCGTCGCGGCGGTGGCGGTAGGGGGCGACTTGCTCGCCGGGGGCGCGGCGGCGCATGCGGATGACGACGGCGCGGTCTTCGATGGTGTCGGGCATAGCGCCGATGCCGGCGAGGGCGGCCATGGCGAAGGTGGGGATCTTTTCCAGGCTTTGGGTGTTGTTGTCCCAGCGGATCGCGGGCCGGTTGCGCTGGTGACCGGCGTTGAGCAGCCCGCGTAGGTCCTCGTTGGCGTCGGCGTTCTTTCCGCCGAACAGGGTGTCTGCCTCATCCACGAGTAGGGTCGGGGGTTGGCCGGTGCCGATGGCGCGGTAGACGGCGGCGGGTGAGGCGTTGACGGTGATGAGCGGGTCGTGGCAGGTGCCCTCGACCACGTCGAGAAGACGCGACTTCCCGCACCGCTTCTCCGGGGCCCGGATGACCAGTCGGGGCGCGTGTGCCCACGCGGCTTGGGCGTGGGTCGCGGCGATCCACAGCGCGACGGCGTCGACCGCTTCGGGGCTGGGGAGGATCACGTACTTGGTGAGGCAGGCGCGCACCTGGTCGAGGATCGCCGCGCCGTCGAGCTGGTCGGTGTGGCTCATGGGGCAACTCCTTCGTCTCGGAATCCGCCGGTGATGGCACCGCGGATTTCGCGTTCGGTCTGTTGGGCGGCGCGGCCGGTGTCGGTGAGAGCGGCAATCGCGTCGGCGTGGTTGATGGCCCCGGCGGCGACCATCCGGGCGACGCCTCGGGCGGCGCCGTAGAGGGTCACGCGGTGGCGTCCCTTGGGGGCGGCGGCGACGGTGGCCAGGATGGAGGCGAGCAGCGCGTCAGGGGATGAGATGGCCCCGCCCCCGAGCGTGCGGGTCGACCTGGTCGTGTCGCTGACGGTGCGGGTCGGTGCGGCCTGGCAGGCGTCGAGCAGGGCGGGGGCCATCTCAGTCAGGTCGTGTTCGGTGTCAGCCCACCGGTACGGGCTGCCGGTGCGTTGGTGTCTGCTCGGCGGCAGCACGACGTAGCCGCCATCGGCCTTGATGTCGATGCCGTGCCGGCCGGGCATCGGCCGGGAGATCACCGACGTTCCGGGGTGCCGGTAGTACAGGTGCAGCCCGTCGGACCCGGTGACGGCGTAGCGGGTGCGGGGTAGGAGCCCTTCGGCGATGAGCGCGGCCATGCTGTGGTGGCCACCGTGGCGCGGGTCGACGTCCACGACCACCGTGCCGGACGCTGCCCCGGTGCGTAGGGCGAGTTGCCCGCGCGGCACGGCGTCGATGATCGCGGCGACCCGGTGCGGGTCGGTGGTGGCGGCGTAGAAGCCGTGGCAGGTCAGGCAGGGGCAGGCGTGCGGGTCGTGGTCGGGGCCGGCATCGGTGCAGGGTGGGCAGTTGGCGACGGGTCGTTTGGAGCGGGCGAGCATGAATACCGGCCAGCCTCGGGCGGCGTAGTCGAGGGCGGCGGCGAGCAGGTCGGGCATGGGGTGTCTCCTTTCCTGCGGTAGGGCGGGGATGTCGTGGGGGGTGGGGTTGCGCCGGGTGGGGATGCCGGCTTGTTCGGCGAGGGCGGCGCAGCCGGTGGCACCGGGGGATGCGTTGCGGATGAAGGCCAGGCAGAGATCCGGGCGGCTGTTGACCATGGCCGCGTTGCGGCGTGGTCCGGCGGCGCGGCCGGTTGTCCAGTCGGCGGGGTAGGTCTCGACCGGTACCCGGTGTCGGCTGCACCAGGCGTGGGCGATGGCGTCCGCCCCACGGGGACACGCCCCATGCACCACCACCAACGCCGACCCGTACCGCTGGTAGAGCGCGGTTAGGGCGTTGGCGATGGTGTCCCGGTCGGTCCACGTCCGGGAACCGGTGATCAGTACCCGCATGGTGGTTCCTCCTTCCAGCGGGCAGCGGCGGGTCGGTGGCCAGCGCCGCGTGGACGCTGGCCACCTGGTGGTGAGCGCGCGAAGCGCGCCGATCAGGTGTTGGGTCAGCCGGTCAGGCGGGGCGGCGGGTAGCGCGTGCGGCGTCCAGGTCGATCAGGGCCGCCCCGTTATCGGCGGCCGGGGCGGGCCGCCCGGTGACGGCGCGGTCGGCGGTGACCGACAGCCGTAGGTAGACGCGGAACCGTCCAGCGTCGGCACCGGTCAGCGGGCGGGGCGTGCCCTGCCAGATGACGCACCCGGCCCCGGCAAGTGCGGTGGCGGCGGCGCGCAGTTCGGCGCGGGTGCCGGTAAGCCACACCTCCAGCCCGGACAGGGCCGGGTCGTGACGCGACGGGGCGTCGCGGCGGGTGCCGGTCATCAGCGGGCCAGCGCCCACACGACGAACGCGGCGACAGCGACGGTGCCGGCGGTGGCGGTGGCGTAGCCGGCGAGGTCGCGGATGAGCCATCCGGTGACGCGGGCGCGGGTGATGGCGGCGTCGGCGTGCCAGGCGACGCGCTCGACGCGGCGGCCGAGGGGAACACCGAGGGTGATGCCGAGGATGGTGCCGAGGGCGAGGGTGAGGATGGCGAGTTTCATCGATGCTCCCTGATGGTGGGCATGACGGGTCGCCCGTGGATTCCACGTGGATTCCACGGCGGGTTTGTCTAGGTCAGGGGCCGTGGAATCGGTGTGGATTCCACGTGGATTCCACGGCCCCCGGGGGTGGCTACTGGCCGGTGCGCAGGATGCGGTAGCGGCCGTTGCGGTTGACGGCCATCAGCAGCGGGTGGTTACCGGTGGTGAGTTCGCCGAGGGCCTTGCTGAGCCACTTCGCGCCGTAGCCGGTCGCGGCGAGCACGTCGCCGAGGTCGGCCGGGCGTACCTCGGTGGCACCCTGCTCGGCTAGGGCGGTGATGTGCTCGCGCAGCACGGCACGGGCGCGCTCGGGGTTGGCCTGCGGGGGCAGGGCGAGCGACATCCGCCGGGGCGTCGGGGTGGTGTCGATCTCCTGCGAGGGGTCGATGTCGTCGGGCGGGTCGTTGGGGTTGACGCCGGGGCGGGTGGCCATGGCCGGCACCTCCTGGTCGTCGTCGTGATCGTGGTCGGCGGTGGCAGCCGGGCCGGCGGCGGTGGCGGTGGTGGTGGGCATGACGGGAGCGAGGGCCTTGGCGGTGACGGGGTCGAGAGGCCGGCGCACGGTGGTCCAGCCGGTGACGGCTTCGGCGAGGTCGGCGCGCTGCGCCAGCTCGGCGCGGCACGGGATCGCCCACCGGTTGGTGGGGATGCCGGGGGATTCGACGTAGAGGTATCCGGGTTTGCTGCTGCCCCAGGCTTGCGGGGACGCCCCCGCGTCAACGGTCTCCCCGGTGAGGGCAAGCGCCGGGTCATCCCGGCTGTCGATGCCGAAGCACACGTTCGTCGCGAACTGCGACCGCAGCGACGTCGGCGCCCGGTCGTGGGTCCAGCGCTGCTGGGACAACACGAGGCAGATACCCGCCGACCGTGCCCGCTCGGCCACCTGCACCAGGGCCGGGTGGCCGGACCACGCAGCCGACTCCTCTACCCACACCGTCAGGTGCGACAGCGAGCATCCCGGCATCCACTCGGTCAGGTCCTCCCGCCCCAGGGCTTCGGTGCGGGCGGGGATGACCTGCTCGGCGAGGACGTCGAAGAACGCTTCCGCGTGGTCGTCCTCGGTGACCAGCAGCGTCAACCCCGCCTTGAGCGGCTTGACCGTCTGATCCCGCTTCACGGTGTCGACCACGACCAGCGCGCCGTCGGTGCGGGTCAGGTAGTCGGTCATCACCACCAGGGCCCATTCCGTCTTGCCCGAACCCGTCATGCCGGTCGCGCGGACGTGGGTGGCGGGGCGGACGCCGGGACGGCCGGTGAGCCACAACCCGACCGGCTCCCCATCCTCGGCCAAGCCGAAGCGCAACGGGGCGTCGCCGACCGACCGGCCGGGGGCGGACGGGCCAGCCCACGCGATGGTGTCGCGGAGCTGGTCGACCGGCACCACCTCAATGTGACCGGCGCGGACGCTGTCGGGGTTGCGGTGCACCCGCACCGCCGTCGGCGCGACGTCGAGAGCGGATGCGATGGATTCGCGGGATCCTTCGACCTCGGCGAGGGTGTCGCCGTGGGGCATGGTGACCGACGCGCGGACCTTCGCCCCGTCGACCTTCGCCCGACCGATCCGCGCATCCTTGAGGGCGGCGACGGCCTCAGCCAACCCACCCCCGCCACCGGTGGTGGTGGCCTGTTCGTCGGGGTTGGCCTTGGCCATCAGCCGCATCACCGCGACCGCGACGGACGCGACGACGGTCCCGCCGGCCCACACGTCCAGCCACGGCCGTTCCCACGGTGCGCCGATGGTCGCGCCGAGCGCCCACGCCGACCCGGTCGCGGTGAGCAGGGTCGCCACCCGCTGCCGGATCACACCCCGCGCCCGCCCGGCCGTCCAGGTCAGCGCGGTGAGTCCGCCGCCGGCGGCGGTGATGCCGGCGGCGGCCCACGGGTTGGTGCCCCACCAATGGTGCGACGCGGCGGCGGCCGGCCACGCCAGCAGGCAGCCGGTGGGGCAGGCGAGGTAGGGGATCGCGGCCGAGCGGAGGTCGACGGAGTAGCGGACCGGTGGGAGTCCGCCGTGGCGGGGCATCCGGGTGCGGGCCATCAGCGGCCACCCCCGCCGCCGGTGGTGAAGCGGAACCCGTCGCGGCGTGCCTTGTAGCCGACGGCCTCCAGCTCGGGCAGGTACACGGCCTCGAAGCGGGTCGACGCGGTCACGATGTACTGCGACGCGGTCACGAGGGCTTCGGAGGCGTGGGTGATGGGTCGGGCGACCTGCCGGGCGCGGGCCCGTCCGGTGAGTCCGCCGACCATGACGCCGCCGCCGACGGCGCGCAGCCGGGCGTCGAGTTCGGAGGCGGTCACGCCGAGTTCCAGGGCGGCGGCGTGCAGGATGCGGCGGGTGGAGTTGAACCACTCCACGAGCGCGACGTTGTCGGTGAGGGCGTCGGCACCGGTGAAGATGCCACGTTCCTGGGGCATGCCTGCCATGCTGTGGTTCTCCTTCAGGGAGGGCCGGGCGCGGGAGTTGTCCAGACACGCCGCGCCCGGCGCAAACACTGGGGTGGTGCGGGCCGGTCGGCCCCCGCACCCACCCGCACCCCGACGCCGGGGTGCGGGCAGGCACGGCCGGGAGACCGGTCAGCCGAGCAGCACGACCAGGGCGGCGGTGAGCGCCGTGCCCGCCAGCCCGGACAGCAGCAGGTCGACGGCGGTGCGAACCCGGCGGTACTTCGCCACCGTGGTTCGGGACAGCCAGACCAGCTCGTGTGCTCGCAGGGACGCCATGCTCAGCGGCGGCAGAGCGGCGTCGGTCATCAGATCCCCCGGCGCGCTGGTCGCGTAACGCTCGTGGCCGTGTCCGCCGCCGAGGGACGGGCGGACCGCGCAGGCCAGCAGCCCGACGGCGACACCGATCACCGCGACGGTTGCGGCGCCGGTGGCGAGGGCGGGGGTGGGCAGGTCGGCGCGGGCGAGCACGGCCAGGCCGACGGTGAGGGCGGTGCCGGCGAGCGTCAGCAGGGTCGACGCTTTCGCGTCCACGCGGACCAGCTCGGCGCGCACGGTGGCCAGCTCGGTGGTGAGGAACGTGGTATCTGGCAACATCTCAGGTCTCGCCTTCCATCGGGAGGAGTGAGGGCCGGCGGCACGGCACAGGTTGCGAGCCAGGGGCCGTGCCGCCGGGCGAAGCTACGTACGGCTACGGCGGTTCGTGACCAGCAGGGCGGCCGATGCCATGACCATCAGGCCGTCGACGGCGAGGGGGCCGATGGCGATGGTGAGCGGGTCCTCGCCGAAGTGCTCCAGCAGTCCGGACAGATGCCGGTAAGACACCACGGCGGCGACCACCGCGACCGGCAGCACACCGGCGACCCGGGCGACCACGGAACTGAATCCCTCGCCCCAGGGGATGCGGGTCAGGATCTCCACCGCGACGAACAGGGCCACCGGCCAGAACACCGACAACGCCACGGCCAGGGGCGACGGGGACCACCCCGGGTCCGGGGCCCACCCGAGCGGTGCGCCGTCGGGCGGCTTCGGCAGGTAGGTGTGCGCCACGTTCGCCGCGATCGACACCACCCCGCCGAGGATCACCCCGACGTAAGCCCAACCCCGGCCCGTTGGGCGGGTGGCGGTCGGGGTGGTGGTGATGTTGGGACCCGGGTCTACGGCGGGTGCTGCCTGCCCCGACGCGACCTCGGGTGCCTCGGCCACGTCCGGGGCGGAACCTGCCACGGGCGAGGCGTCCGGCCCGGGGGGCGTGGGCGCGTCCGGCGCGGGCGGGTCGGCTTCGGTGGCGTACGGGTGGGGGTCCGGGTCGACCGTCGGCCGGTCGGCGGCATCCGCGTCGGGGGCGGTGCCGGTCGGGGTGGCGGTCGGGTCGACCGGCGGGCGGGTCAGCCGGTCGAGGATGGCGTCCGCCTTCGGCCCACCGACCCGCAACTCCGTCTTGATCCGGTTGCGCGAGGGCACCGTTCCGAGCCGGGCGACCAGGGCGTGCGCGTCCGGCATCAACTCCTCCACCGACCGGGGGTAGACGCTCAGCGTCGGCGCGGTCATCAGGCCACCGCCAGCGCGGCGAGCCGGTCGGCCGTGGATCCGTCCAGCGACCCGGCGGTGTCGGTGTACTCGGTGGCGTGGGCGTAGATCTCCCAGCCGTGCCACGTCGGGTAGGCGTTCAGGGCCCGGTACGGCCGGCCGTCGGCGCGGGTACCGATGTGCTCGCCGATGAGCAGGTCCGGGGTGTTCAGCCCAGCCAGGTGCAGCCAGGAACGCAGCTCGGCGATGCTGTCGAACTCCACCGACAGCGAGACGCCGTCGCCTCGGGTGTAGATGGTGGTCGGGTTGGCCAGCAGAATCAGTTCCGCCATCACGGCGCGGCGGGTCTTCCGAGCGGTCATCGAAGCGTCTCCTTCACGGTCGGAACGGCGCTGTTGAGGGCGTGGCCGATGACGAACGGGGCGAGCATCACCAACGGGCCACCCAGCAGGATCAGCAACAGCCAGATCACGAGGTGCCTCCTTCGAAGCAGGTCAGGCACTCGCCCAGCGAGCGCGGAATGTAGTAGGAGCGGGTCACGCCGCAGATGCGGCAGGTACGACGGGCGGTCAGCGCGGCGCGGACGGCGCGGAGCTGGGCGGGGGTGGCGGTGCGCTTCGGCCGGGCCAGGTCGACCCGGTACAGGTACGCGGCGCGGGTGCCGCCGACACCGCGCCAGAGCACCTGCGCGGCGATCGGCTGAGCGGGGCGCAGACCGGCGGCGCGAAGCTGACGACGGGTGGCGTAGCCGGGCGGGGCACCTCTCCACCAGAAGGTGGGGATGCCGTAGCGGTCGCCGTCCGGGTCCCAGTAGGCGGCGCGGATGCGGGACATCAGGCCGCGTGAGCCATGCCGGCCCGGCACCCGTCTTCGGTGCGGTGAAGCACCTGCTCACCACCGCAGTCGGGGCAGCGCACGATCTCGCAGCGGTAGCCGCAACCGGTCCAGCCGACCACGGCCAGGCTGTGCGACACGCACCCGTCGGCGCTCCAGGCCGGGCGGACCGTCGTCGTGGCCGTGCGGGTAACGCGGGCCTCAGCCCGGCGCAGCCGCCGCCAGTCCAGCGGCGACGGGCCGCCGTGGTCGGCGGCGTAGATCAGGCTGATCTCGGCGTCGAGCAGGTCCAGTTCGGCGGCGATCAGCGGCCATTCGGCCTCGATCGCGGCCAGGTCAGAGGCAGACGGTCCGGGCCGGTCGTCGGGGGTCACTTCGATCGGTTCCTTCCGGTACGGCGAGAGGGTGACGACTGCCGGCAGGGCCGGCAGTGCTGCTCGGCGGGGGCCAGCGGGGCGAGGTCCCCGCACGCGGTGCAGATGCGCCAGGTGGCGCTGGACTTGGTCGTGACGCGTACACACGCAGCGAGCACGGACATAGCGAGATCACCTCTCCTTACAGGTCAGGTCAGGTAGACAGCGCGGGGCGATCACGCCCCGGTCACGCACGGCCCGAACACAGCGGGCTGGGGACCGTCCCCGGGGCGTACACCGCGCCGTAACAGCGCGGCCCCGCCCAACAGGGAGCGATCAGAGGGCAGAAGCAACCGCGCGCCAGATCCGCCCACTCGGCCCGCTCGCTCGGGACATACCGAGGTCGGCCACCGTGTGGATCAAGGCAGGCATACCGCAGACGAATCAACGCGGCGCTTCGTGCTGTGGAGTTGTCAACTAACGACCTGATCCGGCGGCCCGTGGGCATGCGGCAACGAGTGCCACCGTTCCCCGGGCCATCCGGCCGGCTACAACTTGACGTTGTATTCGGGACGCTACAGCGTCACGTTGTATTCGCGCAAGCACCTGTACCGCGTAGGCTTGTACTGATGACTGACGCCAACCTGCCCGCCGACTGGTGGACGACGGAGCACGTACGTACCTACCTGGCCTCGGTAGGTGCCCCGATCAGCCGCGCAACCTGGGCTTCTTACGTCTCGCGCGGCCAGGCTCCCGCGCCCGATCGGATGTTCGGCCGGTCTCCGGCTTGGCAGCCCGAGACCATCCGGAAGTGGCAGGCCGAGAGGCCGCGTAAAGGCACCATCGGCTAGGTCGGATCATCCGGTGCCTCCTGTCCTCGGCTCCCGTCTGCGGCGGCACCATGCTCGCCTGCCAATGAGACTGCCCGCCCAGCGGCGATCCGGGCAGCTCCTACGTACGGACACGAAGGACACGACCTATGTCCACTGAGGTCCCCCGGCAGTTCAAGCCCAACCTCGTGCTGGTCAACCGTCGCAAGGCCGCCGGTTGGGAGTCGCGTAAGCGTGCTGCGCGAGAGCTGCACCGCGTCGGCCAACAGCGCGGCATCCGTGAGACGCCCACGGTCGAGGCCATCGAGAAAGCGATGTACCGCCACGAGACCGGGCGGGTCGCGGTCACCGACCCGGTCTACCGGCAGCTCTACTGCCTGGCGTTCGGAGCAAAGCCTCACGATCTATTCGGCGACCTAACCAGCGGTGCTGAGGACCGTCCGCACTTCTCGGCGCGGTCCCATAAGTTCGTAACGGCGTTCGTCGGCGCTGAGGGTGCTGCCCGGCTGCGAGAGAGCGTTGGCTGCGCGTCGGCGGTGGGGGAGTGGCACACCTGCTATTCGGCTCCCGTCGAGCACGCGGAAGGCGATTGCACCCTGTACGTATGGCCGTGCGGGTCGGCAATCTTTCACCTTGTCGAGCATGTCCAGTTGTCTACGATCGCGGCACTGGCCGCATGGAGAGATGTCTCGTACGGCGACAACATCAAATGGGCCATCGACTACCTCGCACCCATCGCGCCACCCGAGGACGATTCTGCGGTGTACGTTCTTGGCGCTCACTGGGTAATTGAACCAGCATGGCCGGCTGAGTTGCTAGATACCGCATTGCGAATTATGTCGACGCCACGTGTGTTGCTGCACCGTGGCCGCGCCATGGACGACGAACACTTGGCGCACGCCGAACTGATCGAACAGTCGTTGCTGTCTGAATCGTACGACCACGTAGGCATCGAGTCGTTCGGCGTGCGCGGGATTTCGGTCGGTTATGCCTCATGGTCTGGGGTTGTGTACCACCCGATCTCAGCAGAGCGATCCTTGACGGAAGCCGAGTTGATTTCGTGCGAGCTTGCGATTCAATCGATGTGGGCATATAGCGACGCGATCGCCCGAAAAGTAGAGCAAGGGCGAGACCCGCAAGTGCCGCCGGAGCATGGATGGCGCTACCTTCGGGGGGTGCGCTCCCGACTTACTGTCTCGCGCCTGCGGGAGACAGGACAGCATCAGGCGATGCGTCGCGCGATTCTGCGTACCTGTGACCTAATGCCAGCCCTAGACCAAGCCATCGAGACCCTCCGTGACACGGATCGAGGTTGAGCCCATGACGTCAGGTCGCACTGTGCTTGTCGTGACCGACATGCAAAATGGCTTCGTGCGCGAACAGTCGGCGCACATCGTTCCTGTCGTCGTCGACTTGGTGCGCCGCTGGCAGGCGGCCGGCGGCGATACGCTTTTCACCCGATACCTGAACTACCCTGGCAGCCCGTTTGAGCGCTTCTTTGGCTGGCAACGCCTCCAGTCCTCTCCCGAAATCGACTTTGTGCCCGAGTTGCACCCGTACGTGGGTCAGGGTGTAACGCTTGACAAGAGGATTTACAGCCCGTTCACCTCGGAGGGTATCGCCCTTTCCAAGCAGCGCGAATGGGAAGAGTTCTACTTCTGCGGCATCGCTACCGAAAGCTGCGTCCTAAAGGGGGCGGTGGACGCATTCGAGCACGACTTCACGCCGTGGCTCATCGAGGACGCGTCGGCAAGCCACGCGGGCGCCGAAGCGCACGAGGCGGGCCTACTGGTCGCACGTCGATTCATCGGCCCTGGCCAGGTGATCCGCATGATAGATGTTCCTGCCGGGCTCCTTGAGCAGTCGCCGCCGTCGCCAGATGCGCCTTGAACCACGGAGGCTTAGTTGGGACATCTCGTTGCGGGTGGCAATGTCTAGGCTCTACAGCCTATCGCGAATCAGGAGGAAAGTTTGGTGAGTGAACCTCGGCCGTCCGAGCGCGAACGATATCGCCATCCTCGTTGCTGGGCGTCAAGTAGAGGTGACTGCGACACCAAGATTAGCTTGGAGCACTACATCAGTGACTCTGTACTTAAAGTGCTCGGGGCTAGTAGTGTAAGCGGGCCAGCTTACACTGGTGGAAAGTCTGGGATTGACATCAAGCGCTCCGCATTCGGTGCTAATGTTTTATGTCGTAACCACAACAGCGACCTCTCGTCAATTGATGCGAATGCGCAGCTCCTGTTTACGGTGCAGCGACTCTTTGTTGCGGAAATCAGCAAGGAAGGATTCTTGCCAGAGAGTGAGCAAATAGATATATCTGGCGACATGCTTGAGCGTTGGTTGCTTAAGTCTATGATTGCGCACGTTGTGGCGCGGATCTTTACCGCAGGCGGATCTCATCTGGCTCCGCCTGATCTGGAACACGCCGCAAGGTTGGTTTTCGAGGAAGACCCATGGCCTAGGAACTGTGGCTTGTGGATGCATTCGAGGCCCGACACTGTGCTGAACTTGTCCAGTCCTGTTGGGTTTGAACCGATATGGATGAAGCGAGATCGCGCGCTAGGTGGTGGAAGAATGGAGATTGGTGGTCTCGACTTCTGGATCTCGATGTTTTCGCCTGCAAGCGGAGATGGTGGTCCATTTGACGGGGCGATCTATAGGCCATCTGGAATTGTCTACAACTTCCCGAGTTTCAAGAAAGTAATCGGCTTTCACTGGCGAGACGGTTCTGCGAACCCTTCAATCTCCTACAATGTTAGAGTGGTGGGTAATTGACCTGATCGTGATGCCTAATTGGCAATTCATGGTTAGCGCATCGACTGGCCTTTCCCATCCGCTTGGAGCCTCACCGCACGGACCGGTCTGCGGAACGGGGGTGAGGATGTCTTCCCGTCCACCGTCGGCCCAGGTGGAGCCCGAGCGGGCTCGGGCCAGGCTGGCAAGGTGGAGCCCTGTCGGACGAACGACCTTGTCGCCTAGTTCTGGCCTGCGTCGCCATGGTGTGGGGCGGCGGTGGAGGCATGGCGGATGGAGACTGGTTGCAGCGTGCGGTCACCATGGAGGGTATGGCTTGGGAATGGGTAGTTCCGGTGGTCGGGACGCTGACGACTGGAGCCGTCGGCATATTTAGCACCATCAACGCCAGTAGATCTGGGAAGCGACAGGAGCGCGCACTGGAGAGGCAATCGGATATCCAGCGTCACAACACCGTAAAGGACAAGACTCGGGATGAGCGCAAAGCGCTCTATGTTCGGTTCCTGGATGTTACGGCTAGGGCGTCTGATGCCGCTCTCCGGATGGTCAGATCTTCTGACTCAGGCAGTCGATCAAAAGCCCAAGAGGAGGCTGATCTCTACCTGCACGAGGCCGAAATTGTGGGGTATGAAATGAGCCTTGCGGCGAGCGAGGACGTAGCTATGCGATGTGTGGTTTTTGAAAGCGTTCTGCTTCGCTTTCGGATAGCTTTGGATTCGATCAAGTCGAAGGCAAAAGTAGAGCGCGGAGATTTGGAGGCACTCATTGAGGTTACGAACGACTTGACCTCGTCCCGGATTCGTCTAGTGAAGGCAATGCGGGCGGACCTTCAGTTCGATCAAGAGCCCGAGCTGTGACGAATGACGGGGTAGTTGTGCAGCCTTCAGGCAGCGCTTTGGGGACCAGGTGGGGACCACACGGTGTGCGCGATGGTGGCCGATATGCCGTCGACTGCACGGCCTGATCTAGGGGATAGCGTGCGTAACGTGCGGGAACGCTTACCGAATCGTCCTGGGGGTCAAGGGGTCGTCGGTTCGAATCCGGCCGTCCCGACGGGTATTGAGCAGGGCATCCACAAGATCATCGATGATCTTGTGGTCACGGACGTGGTCACAGTGATCGCTACGGTTGAGCCGTCGGTCTCGCGTCGTGACCACGGGGGTGCCCTCATGACCGTCAGCAGCTACCTTCTGGCCAACAAGAAAAAGGCCTGGTACTACGTCATCGATCTGCCACCAGGGCAGGACGGGAAGCGGCGCCAGCAGAAGCGCCGCGGATTCGCCAGCCAGAAGGCGGCAGTCGCCGCCGAAAAGGCCGCTCTCCAATCCTTCGGCCAGGCGGGCCTGGCCGCCGACGGCAGCGTCGCGGCGGAGCTGCAGGGCTGGCTCGATGAGCGCGAACTCGACGTCGAGGAAACCACGCTGTGCAACTACCGTGACCTCATCCGGTGCTACGTCAATCCGCACATCGGGTCGCGGCAGCTCTATGCGCTGGACAAGCGCATCATTCACGACCTCTACAAGACCCTGCTCCGCTCGGGCAACAAGAACGGCGGACCGCTGTCGGCCACCACGGTCCGCCACGTGCACCGGGTCCTGATGAAGGCTCTGAAGGATCTCGGCATCAGCATCGAGGGTGTGCGCCAGCCCAAGAAGGCGCAGCGGAACACGATGGGCCGCAAGGGTGTGTGGACGGCACCGCAGGCCGCCGCGTTCCTGAGACACCACAAGACGCATCGGCTTCACGCGGCGTGGGTGCTCGCCGTCGTGCTGGGTATGCGGCGTGGCGAGCTGGCCGGCTTGAAATGGGGCAGGCTCGACCTCGAGCGCGGAGTGCTGTTCATCGACTGGCAACGGACAACGACGAGCACGGGGGTCGTGGAGAAGAGCCCGAAGGGCAGCAGCACGCGACCCATCGCGATCGGCAACCTCGTCGTCTCGGTCCTCGAAGCTCACCGCGAAGCGCAGCAGGCCGAGAAGGCCGAAGCGGGCATCGCCTACCAGGACTTCGGTTACGTCTTCTGCCGGGAGGACGGCAAGCCGTACTACCCGAAATACTTCACCGACAAGTGGGAACTCGCCTGCCGCGCGGCCGGCATGCCGGTGATCGCGTTGCACGACGCGCGCCACACGTCGGCCACCGCCGGTGCGGACGGAGGTGTGCCCGAGCACGTCATGCAACACCGGCTCGGCCACGCCGAAGGTAGGACGACCAGGATGGTCTACACCCACGTTCTTCCGGACGCCGAACGAAGAGCTGCTGAACTCATGGAGAAAGCCCTGCTGATGGGCGAGTGAGCCTCGCCGCCGGTAAGCGCTGTGAGGACCTTGAGGAGAGTCACGCCTCGCCGTCTTGGTTGCAGAGCCTGCAACGTCTAGCCTTGCCTGCGGAGTTGGATACCTAGTTGAGGGTGTTCCTGCAAACTGCTCCGGTGAGAAGGGAAGCCCTGAGCCTCGATCCACCGACGCGGTTCGTCCTGAGCGTGGTTGAGTAGTTTCGGTATCGGGTGTTTCCGGGGCAGGGCGGAGTGGCCGATAACGTGATCGGCTTGCTCCGGCGTGGTTTGTCGAGGGCTGGGACGGGGTTCGTGGCCTGCGGTCGGGCCGCCTGGTGTCGGTTGGTGGGTGGTGGTCACCCGGGTGTGGGGTGGACGGCGGTGAACAGGTTGTCGAACGCGGTCTGCCAGGGCCAGTGCTGCGGTAGGTGCAGGTGGATGGTGCGGGCCCGGTGTGCGATGCGGGCGGCGACGGTGATGATCCGGGCCCGGATGGTCGCGGGCCGGGCGGCCGGCCAGGCGCCAGCGGCGAGGTGCCCGGCCGTGCGGGTCAGGTTGTGGGCGATGCCGGCGCAGGTCAGCCAGGCGTCGTTGGCGCTGAACCGGCCCGAGGGCAAGTGGGCCAGAGGGCCGGCGATCAGGTCCGCGTTGACCTGTTCGATGATCGCGTGTTGACGGTGCTGGGTTTCGGCCTGGACCAGGGTGTACGGGCTGTCGGTGAACACCGCGTGATACCGGTAGGAGGGCAGGAGTTCTTCCTGGCCCGGGGACTGCCGTGGGTCGTCGCGGCGGATCCGGCGCACGACCAGCCGGGCGGCGACGGCGTGTCGGGTGCCGGCGAACGCGGTGTAGGTGGTCTCGGCGATCTGCGCGTCGGAGATCCACCGCTGTTCCTGCTCGTCCCACACGGCCTGCGGGTACCGGATGTCGATCCACTGGTCCTCGCCGATATCGGCGCAGGCGGTGCGGATCTTGGCGTCGATGCGGGTGGTGACCGAGAACCGCACGCCACGACGACGGCACACGCCGATGACGGTCTTGGCGTAGAACGCCGAGTCGGCCCGCACGACGATCTCACCCGAGGCACCGCAGGCCCGGGCGGTGCCGATCACCTCGGCGATCATGCTGGCAGCGCCGCGAGCGGAACCGGTGTTACCCGAGCGTAGCCTCGTGGCGGCGACGACCGGCGCGGCCAACGGCGTGGACAACGTCGCGATCAGCGGGTTGTAGCCGCGTAGCCAGACGTTGTAGCCGCCGACCTTGGCGTGCCCGAACCCGATGCCCTGCTTCTGCCTGCCGTAGACCCGCCGCAGCATTGAGTCGATATCCACAAAGGTCAGCACGTCGGCGCCGGCCAGCAACGGCACCCGCCCGGCCAGGCCGATCAACGTCTGGCGGGCCGCGGCCTGCAACTGCCGCACGTGCCCGTGCGTGAACGTGCGCAGGAACGAGCCCAGCGTCGACGGCGCGTACACGCTGGTGAACAACGACCGCATACCACCGTGCCGGGCGACGTCGAGGTCATCGATGCTGTCCGCGCCGGCGCACATCCCGGCCACGATCGTGGCGACCTTCCCAGCCGGGTTCGCGCCCTTGTCCGTCGGCACGCGCACCCGACCCGCGACCGCGTCATGCAGACCGGCCTGCTCGGCAAGCCGCATCACCGGCACGAGACCGGCACACGACACCAGATTCGGATCATCGAACGTCGCGCGTACCACCGGCGCATCATGGCGTAATCTCACCTGCGAGGTGCCCTCTCGAACCGGCTGATAGAAGCTTCGCAACTCCTATCTTCCCAGTTCAGAGGGCACCTTCTATCTTCGGGGCCCCACCATTCCAACACTCATCGGTGGATCGAGGCTGAGCGGCTTCCCTTCTTCATTCGTCAGCATCGCCTGTGGACGCGAACCAAGGGCCAAATCGGAGTTCCAACGCAGGTGACGATCGGTCCAACCCCGGCCGCACGCCTTGGGTCGTCGTGACAGCGGGCAGGTCGGTGTTGGCGAGGTCGATGTGCCAGTCGTTGCTGCGCATCATGGTGCCGCTGCCCGGCGGGTACTCGAAGTTGCAGGGGCCGAGAAGAGTGAAGCCAAGCCGGCGGCAGAGCGCGTTGGAGGGGGCGTTCTCGACTGAGGGGAACGCATGCAGGCTGTGGGGTGCATCGGGCAGGCGGGCAGCCTCGCGGACGATGGTGATCAGGGCGGTGCCGGCTGCGGAGGCAATGCCTCGGCCTTGGTAGGGCGGTAGGACGTTCCAGCCGGTCTCGTAGATCTGCTCGCCCTGCCAGTCACGCTGGTGGTAGGCGATGCTGCCCATCATCTCGTCACCCACCAGCACGGCGAACAT
Organism: Micromonospora sp. NPDC057141; assembly: GCF_042670805.1. Classification (NCBI taxonomy): domain Bacteria; kingdom Bacillati; phylum Actinomycetota; class Actinomycetes; order Micromonosporales; family Micromonosporaceae; genus Micromonospora; species Micromonospora sp. NPDC057141. The sequence goes on from NZ_JBHUVA010000033.1 coordinate 47,742, forward strand.
GCAGCCGCGGCCGGCCGCCGGCATGGCGAGGTACCGGCGGTGCCGGGCAAGCAGTTGTTCCTCCGGCTCGGGACCGCCGACGTGTTGACGCATCTGCGGAGTGTTGATCCGGCGCAGGAGGTCGAGTGCGGAGTCCGACCAAGGCTCAAGACGAACGTCCATGCTGTGCAGCTTGGCAGTCCTCGGGATCATCAGGCACCTCATTTCGATTGGGTGCTGCCCCGCTTGCCCGAGCCGCACGTCCAGCGGGATGCGGCGCGCAGTGGGACCTGCCGCTGCCGGCGATTGGGAGCGCTGTGAGTACGAGCGAATCCGCTGGACGGTGGGGGATTACACGCCGCCGGTCGGCTTGGCAGAACTGGACAGGGGACGGTTCCTCGAGCCTGACCGGCTACACCCGCAGTCACCTACCCGACAAGCACAACGGACACCACCAACTGAACCAGCACCATCGGCAAGGCCACACCCCAACCAAGGAGACACCCCTTGACCTACCCGCAGCTTTCCGCCGACGCCCATACCCCCGCCGAGCCGCAGCAGCAGCCGTGGATGGGCCCCGACGGGCAGCCCTACCCGCAGCAGCCCAGCGAATCCATGACCACCACCCCGCTGCCGGCCCCGCCCAGCCGGAAGCCGTACCTCGTTGCGGCCCTTGCTGCCATCGGTGTGATCGCCGTAGGCACCATCGGCTACGTCGTGTGGGACGGATACATCAAGGAAGACTCCGGTCTTGCCGTCTGCAAGGCCATCCGTGACGGCAAGAACATGGATGGCACCTCGAAGGCCAGCGATGCTGGCGACGACAAGCTCACCGAGGCCGAGTATCGGGAGGCGCGGGCCCTGTTCGAGGACTCCCGGCACGAGGACATCCGGGAGCACGGCACCGCCCTCATCGACATCGTGTGGCAGGTGTCGAAGTTGCCGGACGGTGAGGGGATGGGCGCGTTGGCGTTCGTGGGGCCGATGGGCACCCACATGTCGGGGTTGCAGACGGCGTGCGCCGACCAGGGCGTGATCATTGACCTGAACAGCGATTGAGGCTGCGCCCGGCCAAGAAGCCGCCCCGCCCCGAGCATCAGGGGTGGGGCGGCTTCGTGTTGCCCGCTACCCCAGCACGGTCCTACTTCACCTCAGCGGCATGATCGCCGTCGCCGCTGGTTTCCAGCCGAGTTGCTGCGCGACAGCGGAACGATGCCAGCACCAGGGCGGTAGGCCGTAAGGCCGGTCTGGCCCTCGCGCTTGCCCTCAACTTGGGACTTCATCGCCTGCGACCACTGCGGAATCAGCTGGGGGCGCTCTGTAGCTGTCCTGGTGATCGATATCTACTCGGGTGAGGTCGTCGGTTCCGATTGCGGATCTTGGTCTGACGCCTTGTCTCCGCGGGCTGCGGCTTCTACGCGGAGGAGGTTGTCGATGATGACGGCGATGCCCTCTTGCGCGGCGGGGGAGAGTTGGTTGAGGGACCGGGCCATGACGCGTACGCGTGGGCTGTGTTCCGTCGGCGTCGCTTGGTCGCCCAGGAGGTAACCCGCTGGCACGTCGAAGAACTGGGCGAGCGCTCGTAGGGTCGAGGCTTTCGGGTTGATGCGGGGGCTGCGGAGCAGGTTTCTCAGTCCCTCGGCGGTGATGCGGTGGCCGGCTTTCGTGAGTTCTCGCGCCACTTCCGCTTCGGTGTAGGGTCCTCTGCCGTCAGGGGCGGTCGCGAAGAGCCTGCGCAGCCTCGTCTGGATCAGCTCGGAGGCGGCGGCGTCGGCCGTGCTCCCTGGTTCGTCCGTCATGGCGCCCTCCGCATCCAACCACAGTTGGCCGAAGCTCAAACTATAGTTGACGCCCCTCGGTGATCCGTGCTTAGCTCGCAGTGCTGGTCGACCAACTGTAGTTGAGTGCATGCCCAACTGTGGTTGGTCGACCTGTCGGATCTCGGTCCCCTCCAATCTAGGGGATCGGCCGATCCACGGGGGCAGCGCGACTACTGGTGGCGCTGAACCTCACCGGCCTGCTCGCGTGGTCAACGTCCAGGTCGTGGCAGCAACGGGGGACCGGCCTATGTCGACATCGGCTCGGCGATGGCCGGTGCTGTACGGCAAGCCTTTGGGGGGCGGACGTGCGGGATCGAGCAAGCGAGCAGGCCAACCAACCCGCCGGCCCTGGCGCCTCGGACGAGGTGCCGGCTGGCGGCGGGGGAGAGGAGTTGGTGGCACGGGGTGTGCCCGTCCCACCAACTCCGCCCACAGCCGCCGGGCGGCCCGATCCATCGCGAGCGGGGCAATCCTGGCGGCGGGGGCAGGCGGCGCAGGCGCCGCCGAGACCGGTTCCGCGCGAGTTCGGCGCGGGCAGCCACGTCGACAGGTTGTGGCTACGGGCGGCGGCGCTTCGTCCGGGTTGCCCACTGGTGTGTGTGTCGTCTGCGGATGGCGGCGTCGGGCGCTCGACGCTCACCGTGGCGCTTGGCGGGGTGCTGGCGCTGGCTGTCCCGGTGCCGGTCGTGGCGGTGGACGCCACGCATCGGGCGTGGGGCGGGCTGGAGCACCGTGTGGTCCGCAGCAGCCCAGCGACGCTATGGGATGCGGTGCTCGCCGGGGACACGCTTGGCGACGCGTCAGTCGTTGAGCGGCTGGCGCAGGTCGGGCCCACGGGCTTGCGTGTGCTGGTCGGTGAAAGCAAGTGGACGGCGCAGCGCCGCCCTCCGACGTGGTCGGAGCTGTTCGGCGTAGTGGGTCATCTGCGTGACGCGTATGCCTTGGCGCTGCTGGATCTGCCGCCGGCGGACACCGCGTCTGCGTGGCGGGCCTTGGGATGGGCGACGGTGCCCATGTTCGTGGCCCGAGCCAGTGTCGAGTCTCTGCAGCACACGATGCGGCTGTTGACCCAGCTGCGGGCGGTTGGCCTGACCGAGGTGGTGCAGGAGTCGGTCCTGGCCGTGATGGCGACCTCGCACTCCACCGCCCGGGAGGTCCGCGCGGTGGAGCAGATGGCGAGGCAGTCGGTCGGGCACCTGGTGCGGGTGCCGTACGACCCGGTGCTGGCGCGGCCGGATCCGGTGGACCTGCGGTCGTTGAGCAAGCTCACGCGCTCGGCGTTGGTGGAGGTCGCCGCGGCTGTCATCGACCGCTGTCCGGTGGACCTGTAGCAGCCGGACGGTGAATTCGTCGCCCAGGGCGGCATGAAACGGGGGAGGACCACGTGTTGTTGAGCTGGATAGCGGCGGTGCTGACCGTCCGAGCGCCTGTACCGATGGCGTTGCTGGCAGCGCCGTCGCCGACACCTCAGCCGTCGGAAGGTGGCTTCGACTTCAGCCGGATCAGCCCTGATCCTGCAGCCGTTCCCCGCTCCGACCTGTTCTACAAGCTGGCCAACGCGGCCCTGTTCCTTGGTGTGGTGTCGGCGGTGGCCGGCCTTGCGGCCGGAGCGATCGCCTTCGGTATCGGCCCGATCTTCGGCGCGCACATCATCAGTGATCGGGGCAAGTCGATGATGTGGAAGGCCGGCCTCGTCGCGATCGTGATCGGGTCTGCCACGTCGATCGTGGCGTTCCTGCTCAGCGAGATCTGAGGGAGGAACTCACATGTCAAGGGCAGGGTTCAAGCCGGCCGGCGATCGGCGGGGTGCCGTGGCGGTCGTCGCGGGGGTGCTGGTGGCGCTGGCGGGTGCGTTCGCCGCCGGGCGAGCGAGCGCCCCGGAGCAGGTTGCGACGGTCGAGTACACCGACCGTCTGGTCAACGGGGTGCCGGTGGGCTTCCCGGGAACACCACGCGGGGCGGGTGACACGGCAGCGGCGTACGTGACGTCGCTTGCTGCCTCTGCCGCGCTCGCGGCCAGCGAGCGGCAGGCCATCGTCGACGCGGTGGCCGCGTCTGGGGCCGGGCCCTCGGTGGCCGACCTCGTCGGCGTGCCGGCGGCGCAGCCCGGCGGTGCGGTGATCTCGCAGGTGCTGGTGGCGCGGGTGTGGGTGCCCGACCACGATGTCGACGCCGCGGTGCCGGAGGGCGGTGAGGTGTCGGCGCGGATGCTGCTGTGCGCGCTGAACGGGGCCGTGACCGACGGCATCGTCGCCGGGTCCCAGGCGGGGCTCGCCGGCGGCTGGTACGTCCAGGACGTCACCCTCAGGTGGGTCCAGGGACGGTGGAGGGTGACCGTCGTGCAGCTTCCGGTGCCGGTGCCTCCTCCCGACCAGCGCGGCGCGCGGCGCGACGGCAGTCCTCGCAACACTCAGCCGCTGCTTGAGGTGCTCAGCGCCCGGTCATGGGTGCCGGGGACGGTGTGACCATCATGTGGGTATCCCTGATGCGGCGACACCGGACCGGTGGCTGCCTTGCGGTGATGCTGGCCTGCGTGGTCGCGGTGGCGATGGCCACGCCCGCGGCTGCGGCGCCAGAGCCGTCACCGTCGCCGTCAGCGCCTGCGGAGTGGTGCCCGACTCCGTCTCACAATGACCAGCCACTGCCGGGCGGGGTGGAGCCCGCCCTGCCGCAGGTGAACTGGTGTCTGCCGTGGGTGCAGTGGCAAGACGGCGACGGCTGGTTGACGCTGTGCAGCAAAGCCACCAACGCCGTCGAGCAGGAACGATGCGACGCGGTGTCCGACACCCTTGTCTCGCCGCCGCCCGACCGCACCCGGTCCGTGCTCGACGAGCGGATCCCGGCCAGCGGCGAACACCCGGTGCGGTGCGAGCGGTTCGGCGACCGGGCATCAGAGGACCCGGCGAACGCCGAGCGTTGGAAGGCCAAGCAGGCGCGGTGCGAGGCAGCGCGGGCGTCGCTGGTGATGAACTCCTCGCTGCGCCCCGACGAGGGCTGCCACGTGCTGGATGTCACCTGCCAGGTCAGCTCGCAGGTGGAACGCGTCGTGCGCAGCGGGTTCATGGGGTTGGTGGACATCGTGGTCGCCGGCTTCGCCTGGGCGCTGGGGAAGCTGGCCGAGGTGGTGTTCGAGCAGACCTCGCCAGTGCTCGCCGACGAGCCGTTCTACGCCGTGTACAACGATCTCAGCGGTGTGCTTGTCGTCCTGGTCCTGGTCGTCTTCGTCCTCTCCACAGCGATCAACGGGCTGCGGCTGAACGGCGGCCCGGGCCCGCTGTCGAGCCTCGCTGGGCTGGTCCGCGCCATGCTCGGCATCGCCTTCGCCGGTGGCATCGCCTATCTGCTGATGGCTGCCTGGGACGAGGCCACGGTCGCGCTGATCGAGCGCAACCAGCAGCGCGGCTGGCAGCCGAGCATCTGGGTGGAGTCGCTGGAGGCGCTGACCGCGCAGACAGGCACCCTGTTCCTGGGCTTCGCCGCCGGGTGCGTCAGCCTGGTTGGGCTGGTGCTCCTGTTCGTCATGTTGATGTTCCGGTCGCTGCTGGCCGCCGGTGCCGCTCTGCTCGGGGCCGTAGCGATGACCGGGCAGGTGATGGCCGAGACCCGATCGTGGGGCCGCAAGTGGTTCTGGACGTGCAACGCGTTGGCCTCTTCGAAGTTCTTCATCGCCGCGTTGTGGATCTACGGCACGCGCACCACGTACGAGAGCGACAACGTGATCAACGTGCTGCGGGGGATGTTCATCATCGTCCTGATGGTGCTGGCACCGTGGATCCTGTTGCGGCTGACGAGCATGTGGGACGGCTACGTCGCCGACGTTGACGCCCGGGGGTTCATGGCGTCGGTGGCGGGCGGGGTGGGGTTGGACGCCGCGAGTCGCCTCACGGGCCGGTTCGGCGATGGAGGGGACGGCGGTGGTGGGGATGCCCCGTCGCTGATGCAGGGCAACGCCGACGCCATCCCGACCATCCCTACGTCCGATTCCGGTCCGCCTGGGCTTGACGACAGCGCTGTTCCCGACGCCGTCGACGCACTGGAGGGCCGAGGGGACAGCACTTCGGTAGGCAAGCCGAGCCCGGAGCCCGGCCACGAGCAGGGCGGTGACGAGAACGCCCAGGAAGCCGCCGGAGTCGAGCGCGACAGCCACACGGCGCGCAGCGACGTGGAGCAGGGCCAACTCACGGTGCCGGGCGACACGACGGGAGACCAGGGTTCGCTGCCGGTGACTCCCCACGCCGCGTCCGGGCAGCCGGCCGGAGCGGACCCCTCGGACGCCGGTGACGCGGGGACCCGCTCGGCAAACTCGCCAGCGCCTGGCGGCGAGGCCGAAGGACAAGGGGCGTCCGGCGCGGTCATCCCGCCGGAGGCGGACGCGGGAGGGACCTCCGGCGTCGGTCCGGCCAGTGGCGGCGGGGCGGGGGCTGACGACGGCGGCAGCGAGCCGGGTGGACAGGAGACGAGCGCGGCCGGTGCGAGCGCCGGCGGCGCAGGCCGAGCGGGGGGAGCCGCGGCCGGTGGCGCTGCGGAAGTCCCCATCGTGCCCGTGTAGGTGAGGAGACGAAATGACGCAGTTCTGGTTTCCGCCCCGGTCCACGCGCGGCTCGGTCCTGGGCTTCTCCTGGGGACAGATCGGCACGGCGGTCGCCGGGGTGATCTGCCTGGTCATCGCCGCGAACCTGTTCACCGTCGGCCGGAGCGGCGCAGCCGGGGGCATCCTGCTGCTGGCGCTGCTACTGATCACGCTGGGGCTGCTGCGGCTGCGCGGCCGGCGGGTCACCGAGTGGGCCCCGATCGTCGTCGGGGCGCTCGCGCAGCGGGTCGCCCGGCAGGACCGCTACCGCGGCGGGGTGTTCGCCGCCAGCCCGGGTGCCGACCATCTGCATCTCCCCGGCCCGGCCGCCGGCTACCGGTGGTTGCCGGCCGTGGCCGCCGATGGCCTGACCGAGGTGGGGCTGCTGCACCACCGGCGGGAGGGAACGGTGACCGCGGCATTGAGCTGCGCCGGCAGCAACCTGCTGCTGGCGGACACGGTGGTGCAGCAACAGCGGCTGACGGCGTGGGCGGGCGTGCTCAACCTGTTGGGCACCGAGTACGCCGACAGCGGGCTGGTGCGCTGGTCCCTGACCGCCCGGGCCGTGCCGGACGCCGGGAACCGGGCGCAGCGGTACCTGCTGCAGCAGGCCGTCGACACGAGCACGGCGGCGTACCGGTCGTTGGCGGAACTGACCGCGGCGGCGGCACCGTCCACGCAGCGGCACGAGGTGCACCTGGCCGTGGTGTTCGACCTCAAGCGGCTGTCGGCGGAGATCGAGGACGCCGGCGGTACGGACGCGGCCATCGCCACGGTGATCCTGGACAAGCTGACGGGTATCGGCGCGGCCGTGCGTGAGGCCGGCATCGACATGGGCGGGTGGCTGTCGTCGCGCGCCTACGCGGCGGTGCTGCGCACGCAGTTCGACCCGCAGGCCGAGCCTCCCGTTGACGTGCGCTCGGCTGCCGAGCCAGGCGTGGCACCGCACATGGCCGGGCCGGTCGCCGCGGAGAACGTCGGCTGGGCGTCGTACCGGCACGACTCCGGATTCTCGCAGACGCTGTGGGTGTACGAGATGCCCCGCCAACCGGTGACCGCGACGTGGATGACCGCCCTGTTCACCCGCACCGTCGGCCGACGGGCCGTGACCGTGGTCGCCGAGCCGGTGCCAGCCCAGCTGGCGCAGCTGGCGACGCGGCGGGACAAGGTCGCCCGTGCTGGCGATGAGGTCACCAAGCGTCGGATGCGGCTGGTGCGTACCGCCCGGGAGGACGAAGAGGCGCGCTCCGTCGAACAGGTCGACCGGGAGCAGGCAGCGGGCCATGTCCGTTACCGCTACGCCATCCTCGTCACCGTCACCTCCGACAGCGAGGAACAGCTGCGCCACGACGTACGGGCGATCAAGCGCGTCCTGGGCCGCGCCGGCTGCCAGGCGGTGGTGCTCTACGGGGAACAGGACCAGGGGTTCCTGGCCGGGGCCTTGCCGCTGGCCCGGGGACTCAAGCCGCTACGGGGGTGGTTCGCGTGAGGTCGCCGGGACGGGTACAGCGGGAAGGGTCCCTCGCGCAGGGGATAGCGCGGTCCGCCGCCCACCGGGACATGGCCGTCGCGCAGGCCGCGCTGGAGCGGGAGGAACGCGCGGTACGGCGGATGGCCGAGCGGCTGCTGGGCCCGCCGCCGGCCGACCGGCGGGGCGAGCGCGGCCGGGCCGCCGGACGGGCGTTCTGGCGGCTGCGGCTGCCGCCCCTGGTCACCACCAGTGCCCAGCTGTGCAGCGTGTACCCGTTCGTGGCCGACCCGGGCCTGGGTGTGGACGGGCCGCTGATCGGCCAGGAGGTGTACTCCCGCGCCGGTTTCGTCTTCTCCATCCACGAGCTGTACCGGGCCGGCGTGCTCAGCGCGCCCAATATGGTGGTCACCGGCGAGATCGGGTCGGCGAAGTCGTCGCTGCTCAAGACGATCGCCTACCGCGGCGTGCCGTTCGGGGTGCGGTTCTACATCGTCGATGTCAAGGGCGAGTACGACGGCCTGGCCGATGCCGCCGGGATCCGGCCGGTGCGGGTCGGCCCCGGCGCGGGGGTGGTGATGAACCCCCTCGCCGGTATTCGCCGGCAGGCCGGTCAGGGCGAACAGGAGTGGTTGCAGATCCAGCGGGCCCGGCGGCTGCTGCTGTTGGAAGGGCTGCTGGAGATCCAACTTGGTGGTCCACTGGGCGAGGCGGAACGGTCGCTGATCGAGTACGCCCTCGACACGGTGACCCGCAGCGACGACGGCACCAGCCCAGACCGGCTGGCCACCCCCACCCTGTCGTTGGTCCTCGCGGCGATGGGCGATCCTCACCTGTGGGCAGGCCGGCTCGCCGGACTGCACTACGACGTCGACCAGTTCACCGCCGACAGCCGTCGGGTGCGGCTGGCGATGGAACGGCTGATCACCGGCGCCCTCGGCGGGATCTTCGACGCGCCGGCCGCGTCGTCCCTGACGATCGACTTCGACGAGCCGGGCGCGATCCTGGACCTACGGGCGGTGCGGGCGTCGGACCAGATGACGGCGATGGCGATGACCTGCGCCCAGTCCTGGCTGGAGGCGGAACTGACCCGCCCCGACGCCCCACCACGGGTGTGCCTGTACGACGAGTTCGCGCTGATCACCCGCCACCTCGGCCTTGTCCGCCGGCTGCGGGAACAGCTCAAGCTGGCCCGAGCACTGGGCACGGCGAACGTCCTGGCCTTCCACCGCTTCTCCGACCTGGCGGCGAGCGGCAGCGCGGACTCCGAGCAGGTACGCATCGCTCGCGGGCTCATCGAGGACACCGGCGTGCGGGTGTCCTACCGGCAGGCGCCCGGCTCTCTCGACGCCGCCCGCGAGTTCCTCGGCACCACCGACGTGGAGACCGATCTGCTGCTGCACCTGCGCCGGGGCGTCGGGCTGTGGAAGGTCGGCCTGCGCTCGTACGTGGTGAAACACCAGCTCTCCTCCGAGGAGCGGGCGATGGTCGACACCGACACCCGGATGCGGCAGATCCCCGAGCAGCCGGCGCGAGGACTGACGGACGCGGGCCACCCGGCACGGGAGTCCGCGACAGCAGGGCAGGTGTGGTGATGGCCGGGTCCCTGATGTCCCCGGGGCACCGGCTGCCCACCCGTGGCCTGGCCCGCGCCGACATCCTGGCCCGGCTGACCGTGCTGGGCATCGCCGTGCTGGCCGCGCTGCTGGGCACCGCCACGCTGTGGCTGGCCGGGCAGGTAGGCGGCGTGCTCACCCACTGGGCCTGGCCGGACACCTCACCGATCGACGCTCCCGGCATCGCCGTACGGCTGCTCAGCCATGCCGGTGACCCAGCCGCCGCCTGGCCGGCATCCGCCCGACCGGACCTGCCCCCGGCGCCCCTGCTGTATCTGCTGTGGCTGACCCTCCTCGCCGGCATCGTGACCGGTGCCGGTGTACCCGCAGCCCGGTTCGCGCGGCGGCGGGTGCAGCGGCGAGGCTTCGCCCGCCGCGCCGATCTCGACCGGGCAGTGACCGCCACCGCCGTGCTGCGGCGCGTCGACGTGCTACGCCCCGGCCTGACCATCCGCGCCACGGACCGTCCAGCGGCCGTCGAGGCGAAGACACGCCGCCGCGCGGATCCCCTGGAAGTGGCGCGGTTCCTCGGCCACCACGCGTTGACCGGCGAGCCGCTGTACCTGGCCAACGAGTACACGGAACTGCTGGCGGGGGCGGCGCGGTTCGCCAACAAGACATCCCGCTACATCGTCCCTCGGGTCGCCGACGCCCGCGGCGCGGTCATCTCCACCTCGACCCGCCTCGACGTCGCGGCCGTCACCTACGACCTGCGCGCCGCCCTCGGCCCGACATGGATCTTCGAACCACAGGGACTGGTGCCCGGCGTGCCGCGGCTGCGCTGGTCACCCATCGAGGGCGCGGAGGACCCGGACATCGCCGCACTGCGCGCCAAAGGCTTCGCGGCCGGCGCGGGCCTCAAGGGCGACGTGGAGAACGGCCAGTACTTCCAGGACCAGGCGGCGTCGATCATCCGGGGCCTCCTACACGCTGCCGCCCTCGACGAACACACCACGATGACGGACGTGGCGAGCTGGGCGGCCAACCCGAACGACCCCCGACCCGAGCGGATTCTGCGCCACCACCAGCAGACGGTGTGGGCAGACCGGCTCACGTTTCACCGCGAGTCCACCGGGCGCAGCCGCGACGCCATCCAGAGCGTGGTGTTCGGCGCGCTGGATCCCTTCAGCAACCCGCGCATCCTGCACGCCTGCTCACCGCCGCGCGGGCAGCAGTTCCGCCCGGAACAGTGGCTGACGGAGTGGGGAACTCTCTACCTGGTGGGCACGCGCAGCGGGCAGGCGCTGATCGCACCACTGTTCGCGGCCATCGCCGAGGACATCATCTACCGCACCCTGCAGCAGAGCTTCGTCGCACCGGGTGGCCGCGTCGAGCCGTGCCTCTACCTGATCGGTGACGAGATCACCAACATTGCACCGCTGCCATCGCTGCCCGCGCTGGCCTCCGAAGGCGGCGGCGCCGGCATCGCCCTGTCGATCAGCTGCCAGAACACCCACCAACTCGAGGAACGGTGGGGCCGCGACGGAGGTCAGGCGCTGCGCGACGGCGCCAACGCCCGCTTCGTCATGGGCGGCACCCAGGACGTCAACGCGCTCAAGGACGCCCAATCCCTCCTCGGCCAGGTGCAGGAGCTGACCTCGGCCGCGAGTTGGGGCGGCGGACGCGCGTCGGTGCAGGAGAACACGCGGCGGGAGAACCTGATCGACCTCGCCGAGCTGCGCACCCTGCCCACCGGCCACGCCCTGGTCCTGCTCGGCAACATGCCACCGGTCGAGGTGGTCCAGCCGGCGTGGTGGGAGCGCCCGGACGCCGAGCGGTTCCACGCCGCGCAACGCGCCTTCTCCCGTCGCCTGGAGGGGACCAGCTGATGCCGGACCGCGCATTCCTGTTCGAGTTGCCGCCGGAGGCGTCCCCGCAGTTGCGGGCCGTGACCGAGTTGGCCGAGATCGTCGACACGCTGCGCGACTCCCTGGAGAAGCTCGCCGAGGCGCACGTCGCGTTGAGCGAACGCGTCGACGCCCTCGACGACGTCGCGGTCGGACAGATGCCATCAGCGGTCTGCTGGCGGGACCTGGACCCGGACGCCGCTCGTGAGCTGTGGGCATGGCTCGTCGGATGGACCAGTTGGATGGTCGGACGGTACGGGCTGGCACAGGACCTCGGGGCATGCTGGCCGGCGCATCCGCCGCTGGTGGAGGAGCTGACCGCGCTGTGCGTGTCCTGGCACCACGCCTACGCGGGGCAAGTCGACCCCGATGCCCCGCTGCGCTGGCACGAGGCGCTGCACCGGGCCCGGCAGCGGTGGCAGCTGTGGGACACCACCCGCTGCCGGCACGGCCAGCACAGTCCGCCCAACCCCGACACCGTTTGGGCCGAACCCTGGCCGGAAGACGCCGACCAGGCCGTCACCCAGGACATCGACGCCCGGCTGGCGCAGCAGCCGCTGGCCCCCGCAGCAGGAGGCATCCCATGACGGAACTCGCCGAGGTCACCAGCGTCTGGGACTGGCAACGCTTCGAGGCAGCCCTGCGAGGCATGCACGACCACGTCGACGTGCTCCGTGACGTCGTCACCGGCATCCACGAAGCCCGCGACGCCTGGCACGACGACCAACAGGAGGAGAAACAACGATGGACGGACATCGACCAGATGGCACAACGGGAGACGGAGCTGGACTGGGCCAGCGACGGACACCTCGACGGCGACTACACCCGGGACGTCGACGCGTGACCGCCAAGACCATTGCCACGCACGCCGCCTCCATCAGCCGCGGTCTGGAGCAACTGCGCCATGACATCGGTGCCCTCGTCGACAGCGCCGCACGCCGCCCCAGCGCGAACAAGCGGGCAGCGCTGGTCGACACCCACCACCAACTGCGGCTGCTCGGCCAGCGGCTCAACGACGCCCTCGGCGCGGACACCAAGCCGGCCCCACCCGAGGAGCAGCCGTGACGTGCCACACGACAACCAGCAGGGCCATCGCGGGGGTGGCCCTGCTCCTGCTCGCCGGCTGCGGGACTCGCCCGCCCACCGTCCCGTCCGACGCGGGACGCTCCACCGGAGCGCCCGGCACCGCTGCGGTACTGCCGCCCGAGGGCACGATGTCCGCCGACCCGGACGGTGTCGTTCCCGCCGTCCCCACCCGCGCGGACCCGGAGGCCGTGGCCGCTGCAACCCGATTCGTGCAGGCGTGGGCCCGGCCGGGACTACCCGCCGCCCGGTGGCTGGCCGGCGTGCAACCCCTGGCGATCCCGGCCTACGCCGAGCAGCTCACCACCGTCGACCCCGCCAATGTCCCCGCCAGCCGGATCACCGGTCCCGGTCGGGTCTTCTCGGCCGTCACCAACAGGATGGAGGTGGATGTCCCCACCGACGCCGGGGTGCTGCGGGTGACGGTGGTACGCAGCGGCGGCCGGTGGCTGGTCGCCACGATCGGCCGACGAGAGGAAGCCGGCACGCCGTGAACGGCCGCGGAATCGGGCTCGGCGTCGCCCTCGCGGCCACGCTGCTGCTGTGCGGGCTGCCCCTCGCCGTCGTGGTAACCGACGAGGAACCCGCCGGTGCATGCACCGCCACCCCACCGAACACCACACCCGGAGCCGATCCGTCCGGCATCGGGGCCGTAGGGCGATGGAACGCCGAGCAGGTCGGCAACGCCGCGACGATCGTCGCGGTCGGCAAGAAGCTGGAGGCGCCCGCCCGCGGTTGGGTCATCGCCGTCGCGACGGCGATGGTCGAGTCGAGCCTGCGCAACCTACCCGGCGGGGACCGCGACTCCCTCGGACTGTTCCAGCAGCGCCCCACCCAGGGGTGGGGCACGCCCGCGCAGATCCTCGACCCGGTGTACGCGTCGACGAAGTTCTACGAGAGGTTGGAACGCGTCGACGGCTGGGAACGGCTGCCGTTGACCGTCGCCGCGCAGAAGGTGCAGGTCTCGGCGTATCCCGACCGGTACGGCGAGTTCGAACACGACGCCGAACAGGTCGTCGCCGCCGTCGCCGGCGTCACCACGATCACTGACCTGCCCGGCGCGAGCCTCGCCCGCTGCCACAGCCCAGCACCAGTCGCCGCGTCCGGCTGGACCCAGCCCCTGCAGGCGGAGGTCGGCAGCGGCTACGGGCCACGTGCCGGCCGGCTCCATGCCGGGGTAGACCTGTCAGTGCCGCGCAACACGGTCATCCGGGCCGCCAGCGCCGGACGCGTGGTGTGGGCCGGGTGCGATCCGAGCACCGGCAACTGCGACATCGACGGCAGCCCCGAGACCAGCGGCTGCGGATGGTACGTCGACCTGGTCCACGCCGATGGCTACGGCACCCGCTACTGCCACCTGGTCCGCCGCCCCGACGTCGCCGAAGGCGACACCGTGCAGGCCGGCCAACCGATTGGCCTGGTCGGCACCAGCGGCCACTCCTCCGGCCCGCACCTGCACTTCCAAACCCACGAGAACGCCTGCTCCGGCGGCAACTGCGACCTGAGCAACGACAACTCCGTCGACCCGGTCGGGTTCATGGCCGCCCGCGGGGCGCCGCTGGGGGAGAGGAGGTGAGAAACCGGCAGAAGGCATAGACCCATCAGCGTCATCACCATCACGGGGGAAGCATGCACGAGGAGACCGAACGACCGCGACTGCCCGCACCGGAACCGCCGGCACCGTACGACAGAGGCGGCAGGGCGGGCCAACGCCGCAACCGGCGACCGCTCCGACGGCCGAGGTGGAAGAAATGAGCGCCGCGGTCGACCGGCAACCGCGCCGCGTCGCGGGAATCTACCGGCCCCAGCCTGCCAAGACACCGGGCCCGCCACCACGGCCCGGCCCGCTGGCCCAGCTGTGCCGCACCGCCAACACCATCAGAGCCCACCTCGAACGCACCGTGCTGCGGGAGAAGGGCATGACCTGGACCGCGTACGACGTGCTCGTGCTGGTATGCGCCCGCCGCGCCGTAGACACCCGCACAGCCGCCACCGAGATCGGCATCGCCAAGGCCACCCTCACCAACGTTCTGGTATCACTGGTCGACCGTGGTCTGGTCCGCCGAGACCTCCACGAGGACGACCGACGCCGGGTGGTCCTGCGTCCCACCCCAACAGGCATGGAGTTCGCCCGACAGCTACAAGGTCGCGTCGATGCTGAACAAGCCCGCCTGTTCGGCGAACCCGGCCTCCCCGCTGGCGACAGCCTGGCGCGGGTGCTGCGAACGCTCGCAGTCCGTTCACGGCAGCATGCCGCACCCGACGCAGGAACCGCCCGGTGACCGATCGAATCAGGGCCCAGCCCGTCCGGGCTGGCCTCTTGCGCTGTCGTCCTCGCCATTCTCCATGACACGACCGTTCTGCTGAGTTGATCGCTTGACCCCGGCACCGGCGAAGGAGTCGACTCGTGACCAGCCCAGATGCGCCCACCGCGCCAGCCTCGACAACAGCCGGATGGCGCCTCGGCCTGTTGTACGGGCCAGCCATCTACGGCGTCAGCGCCGCCGCCGTCGCGCTGCCCGCCGCCGCCCAGGGCCTCCGAACTGACGCGGCGACCGCCGTGTGGATCCTGGCCATCCACGCGCTTGGACTGGGCGTCGGCGCGGCCGTTGCCGGCCGTGCCACCGACATCTGGAGGCCGCACAGCGTCATCAGCGTCGGCACGGCACTGCTCGTCACCGGCGCGGCGCTCTGCGCCATCGCCTCTGCTCTCGCCGTGGTGGTCGTGGGCCGAGGCCTGCTCGCCGCCGGCTCAGGGGCTATGACCGCGACCGCCCTCGCCCTCGCCGCCGGCACTCCTGCACCCGCGCGGCCCGGCGTCCTGGCACGCCTCGGCACGCTGATGGCGATGTTCAGCGCCACAGCACCGCTTGCTGGAGCACTCGCCCTGATGGCCTCGTGGCGTGTGGCGCTGATGCTCCCCGCGCTGTCCGTTGCCGCGCTGCCAGCGTGTTGGACACTGATCCGCTCCCGGCCCCATCAAGGAGGCGTCGAAGGCCTGGACTGGGCCGGCGCGTTCCTGCTGGCGCTCGCCGTCGGCGGGCTGCTGCTGGCAGTGGAAAGCGCGACTGTAGAGGTTGCTCGCCCCTCCGTGCTCGCCCTGGTCGTCATCACGTGTGCGGCGGGATCGTTGCTGGTGGTGCACAGCAAACGGCATCCCACCGGGTTCCTGCCGGCTGCCGTGGTACACGACCGAGTGTTCTGGCACTGTGGCTTGGTCGGTGCCGGCGTGTACGGCGGACTGTTCGCGGCCGTCTACGCCGTCCCCAACGCGCTGGCTCGTCTCGGGCACAGCGCCGGAACCGTGGGCGTGCTGTTGCTCCCCGGGGCGATCGTCGGCGCTGTCCTCGCCCGGCTGGCCACCGCAGCGTGCGGCCGAATGCCACCGAACAAGGTGCTCGCCGCCATGGCTGTTCTGTTCAGCGCCGCCATACTGCTGGCGGCGGCAGACCGCCGACCCGCGATACTGGTCGGCGCGGCGGCCGTAGGGTTCGCCGCCTTCGCGTTCGCGCAGATGAACTTGACGGCGACTTTGTCTGCCCGCATCGCCGCAGATGCTCGCGGCGGCGCGGTGGGCACCTTGAACCTGCTCTTCTTTCTCGGTGGGGCTTTGGGATCGATGACCTGCGCCGTCTTCTGGAAGCCCTGCGGTCTGCCCGCCGCGTTCGCCGCAACTGCCGTGTTTCCAGCCGCAGCTGCAATCGCAGCGTGGCATCTGAGCCTCGCACCCACTGGCGAGGCTCAGATCTTGAAAGACGAGGGTCGGACCGGTGTGAGCGAGGAAGCCGTCGAGTAGGTCGGACGGTACTGGAGGCACTTGGGTCCGTTGCTGATGATCGCGAGAAGACGGTCGACAGGCCAGTGACGGCGAGGTTGCCGATGCACTGAGCCTTTGTCGGTAACGGCTGGTGGCGCTACAGGCCGACAAGCTCGGCGAACTGCCCGATCTGCCACCGCCCGGATCGATCGCCCTTGTGATCGTCGTCCACGAGCCGATTCTGCGAGCCTGACCCGCATCAGGGTCAAGTCCCGGACGTCATCCTTTGACAACCTGGATGGCGGCAGGTCAAGGCGGTCTGTGTTCGAGTGGCCGGTGAACCGACGGATGAGGCGGTGGGTTTAGCTACCAGTCCTACGCCAGGTCTGACTGCTGCCTGGCTGCGCTCGTCGGGGTGTGCGGGCCCCGGTCCCCGCGGTCAGTCTGCGTGTCCGTCATGGTTGTCATCACAGAATCCTTTCTGTCTGATTTACACATATGTTGCGTTCCCATTCAGTCACCTTTGCCTTACGGGTAAATATGTCTGATCTTCACTGTCTCCCTTCGTGGTTGGTGTCGGGGTCTTGTGAGACGGCTTGGTGATCTTTACCGTTCGGCTGACTTTGATCAGGGGAGGGCCGACGTGGCGGGTGGGGTTCGTCGAGCTGGCGTGGGCAGCATCTCGACCGTGGGCCGATGGTCGCGACGTAGGTCGGTGCTTGCGGGTCTGTTGAGCCTGTCGATGGCGGTGTCGCTGCTGTCAGTGCCGCCAACGTCGGAGGCTAGGGCGAAGTCGGGTACGCCTGAGGGTGCCAGCACGTTGAAGCCTTACCAGAGGGCTGGTTCGCCGTCTCGTGTCTCTCACGAGGTTGGCGTCGAGTCCACGTCGGTGACCGGCGCTGCGGTCGCGGGCGGCGCACGTAGGCCGGTCCCGGGTGCGGTCGGTGCCGAGCAGATGTTTCCGCCGGTCACCGTGCCTGGGGCGACGCCGGAGCCGCAGCGGCTGTCCGTGGTGCGTGAGGTGGGCCAGCCGACGGGGTTCGTCGCCGGGCGGTCGGTGGAGAAGGTGAGTGCTCGTACCGGGCGCACGACCGAGTTCGACAACCCCGATGGGACGAAGACCCTGCGGGTTTTCGATGGCCCTGCCTTCGTTCGTGACGGGGTGGGGCAGTGGACGCCGATCGACAACCGGTTATCGCAGCGACGGGACGGCCGGTATGCGCCTGCTGCCGCCGCCGATGTGACTGTCGCTCCTCGTGGTGATGACGCGCAGGTAGCCACCCTGTCCCTCGGTGAGGACGCCTCAATCTCGTTCGCGGTGGCAGGTGCCGCTGCGGTGACTCCGGCGGTCATGGATTCCACGGCGACGTTCGCGGCTGTGCGGCCCGCTTCGGACGTGAAGTTGACGCCGATGGAGTGGGGGCTGAAGGAAGAGATCGTCCTGCACTCCGCTGACGCGCCGACGTCGTGGACGTTTCCGTTGATCGTCAAGGGTCTCACTCCGTCGATGAACGGCGCCACTGGCGAGGTGATGTTCACCGACTCCGCCGGCATCGTCCGCGCCGTCATCCCGCCGGGGTTCATGGTCGATTCGAACGTCCATCCCCGTCGTGGTTCGGGGGAGCGGTCGGATACCGTGCGCTACTCGCTGCAGCGTCAGGGCGGCGGCTGGGTGCTGCGGGTCGACCTGGATGAGCAGTGGCTGCGGGATCCGGCTCGGGTGTTCCCGGTGATCGTGGATCCGTCGTTCACGGACAACTCCGAGACCGACGACACGTTCGTGTCCAAGCGTGATCACGCCAACCGCAACAACTCCGCTGAGAGTGATCTGCTGGCGGGCACGTACAACGGTGGCGCTGAGCGGGCGGCGTCGTATCTGCATTTCAACGACCTGAAGGCGTCGCGGCCGAACCGGTACGTGCTGGGGGCGACGCTGCGGTTGTGGAACTTCTGGTCGTACTCGTGCCGTGCGCGGGCGGTGAACGTGTACGCGGTGACGAAGTCGTGGTCCGGCTCGTCGACCACCACCTGGGCCGGCCCATCCTTCGACTCGGCGAGCCGGGTGGGGACGGGTTCGTTCGCCTATGGCTACTACGACTGCCCGAGCGGTGGGTGGGCCGGGTTCTCGCTGCCGCCGGATCGGGTGATGAAGTGGCTGCACGGCACCGAGGCCTTCTACGGGTTGACGGTGCGTGCGTCGGAGACGGACAGTTTCGCGTGGAAGCGGTTCGCGTCGGCGAACTTTTCGAACTCGACGGCCCGGCCGTATATCGATCTGAGCTATTCGGACCAGGGCGCCAAGTACTCGCTGCCGTCGCCGACGTTCAACCCGCCGGTCACTGCCGCGTCCGCCGGCATGATCACCGCCCGGGTCACGAACTGGGGCATGACGACGTGGACGCCGACCAACGGGTACCGGCTCACCTACAAGATCCTCAACAGCTCGGGCAGCGTGATCCGCAGCGGACGGCGAGTTCAGTCAGTCGTAGCACTTGATCTTGGTGGTTCGGTGGGACAGGATGCCCGCCGTGCGCAACATGCTGACGTTGGCTGATCGTGAAGA
>NZ_JBHUVA010000034.1:0-63644 GCF_042670805.1 Micromonospora sp. NPDC057141
CGCCCTCACCACCGACTCCGCACCCTGGCCGGCCGTCGACCGGCCCCGCCGCGCCGCCGTCTCCTCCTTCGGCATCAGCGGCACCAACGCCCACGTCGTCCTCGAACAGGCCCCCGAGCCGGCCGTGGCCGCCGAGTCCCGGCCCGGCGCCGCCGCCGACGCGGGCCTCGTGCCGTTGGTGCTCTCCGCGACCGACCGGGCCGCGCTGCGGGAACAGGCCGTCCGGCTGCGCGCGCACCTCGCCGCCCACCCCGAGGTCGAACCCGCCGAGGTCGGCTACGCCCTCGCCACCACCCGGGCGGCGTTCGGCCACCGGGCCGTCGTGCTCGGCCAGGACCAGGCCGAGCTGGCCCAGGGCCTCACCGCCCTGGTCGACGGCGAGACCGGCGCGGGCGTCGTCACCGGCACGGCGCTGCGCAACACCGCCCCCGTCTTCGTCTTCTCCGGCCACGGCTCCCAGTGGCCCGGGATGGCCGTCGACCTGCTCGACAGCTCCCCGGTGTTCGCCGCGTCCATCGCCGAGTGCGAGACCGTCCTCGCCCCCTGGGTGGACTGGTCCCTCACCGGCGTGCTGCGCGGCGCCGAGGGCGCCCCGCCGCTGGTCTCCTCCGACGTGGTGCAGCCCGCCCTGTGGGCCGTGATGGTCTCCCTGGCCCGGCTGTGGCGCTCGCTCGGCGTACGCCCCGGCGGGGTCGTCGGGCACTCCCAGGGCGAGATCGCCGCGGCCTGTGTCGCCGGAGCCCTCTCCCTGGAGGACGCCGCCAAGATCGTCGCCCTGCGCAGCCAGGTGCTCGTCGACATCGCCGGCCGCGGCGGCATGGTCTCCGTGGCCCTGCCGGCCGACCGGGCCCGCGACCTGCTCAAGCGGTGGGCCGGCCGGCTCTCCGTCGCCGTCGTCAACGGCCCCGGGTCGGTGGTGGTGGCCGGCGACGTCGACGACCTCGCCGACCTCGTCGCCGCCTGCGCCGCCGACGGCGTGCGCACCCGCCCCATCGACGTCGAGTACGCCTCCCACTCCCCGCAGGTCGAGGCGGTCGCCGGTCGGCTCCTGGCCAGCCTCGACGGGATCGTCGCCCGCCCCGCCGAGCTGCCGTTCTATTCCGCGCTCACCGGCGAGCGGACCGACACCACCACCCTCGACGCCGGCTACTGGTACCGCAACCTGCGCGAGACCGTGAACTTCGAGCAGGCCGTGCGTAACCTGCTCGCCGACGGCCACCAGGTCTTCCTGGAGGTCGGCCCGCACCCGGTGCTCAGCTTCGGCATGCAGGAGACCATCGACGCCGTCGAGCACGAGGCGGCCGTGGTCAACACCCTGCGCCGGGGTGCCGGCGGCTGGGCGCGGATCCTCACCGCCCTGGCCGAGCTGCACGTACGCGGCGTCGAGGCCGACTGGAACGCCGTCTGCGGCGTCCGCACCGGCCCGGCCGTGCCGCTGCCCACGTACGCCTTCCACCGGCAGCGCTACTGGCCGGAGGCCCCGGTGCGCACCGGCCCGGCCGCCGCCGCCGAGGACCCCGCCGACCGGCAGTTCTGGGACGCCGTCGAACGCGCCGACGCCGACGCCCTCGCCGCCGCCATGCGCATCGACACCGCTGACGCCCGTACCCTCGGCGAGGCCCTGCCGCTGCTGTCCTCGTGGCGGCAGCGACGCCGCGACGAGTCCACGGTGGACGCCTGGCGCTACCGGGTGCAGTGGACGCCGCTCACCGCCGCCGCCAGCACCACCCTCGGCGGGACCTGGCTGCTCGTCGCCCCCGCCGAACACGCCGGCCAGCCGATCGTCGGGCAGGTCGTGCAAACCCTCGGCGAGGCCGGTGCGGACGTGACCCCGGTGACCGTCGCCGACGCCGACCGGGCGGCGCTGGCCGCGCGGCTCGCCGACGTCGACGCCACCGCCGTCACCGGCGTGCTGTCCTTGCTCGCCCTCGACGAGGCCCCCCACCCGCAGCGGCCCGTCGTCCCCGCCGGCCTCGCCGGCACCCTTGCCCTCGTGCAGGCCCTCGGCGACGCCGGGATCACCGCCCCGCTGTGGTGCGCCACCGGCGGCGCGGTCTCCACCGGCCGCGCCGACCCCCTCGACCACCCCCGGCAGGCCCTCGTCTGGGGCCTCGGCCGGGTCGTCGCCCTGGAACACGCCGACCGGTGGGGCGGCCTCGTCGACCTGCCCGCGAGGCTGGACCGGCGCGCGCGCGGCCGGCTCGCCGCCGTCCTCGCCGGCGTCGGCCACGAGGACCAGGTCGCCGTACGCACCTCCGGCCTGTTCGCCCGCCGGCTCGTCCGCGCCGCCGCCGAACCCGCCTCGGAGCATCGCGGCGGTCGGAGCGGACCGCCGGTGGAATCGTCCGCCCCGCAGCGCCCCGGCTGGCGGCCCGCCGGCACCGCCCTGGTCACCGGCGGCCTCGGCTCGCTCGGCGCGCACGTGGCCCGCTGGCTGGCCCGCGAGGGCGCGGCGCACGTGGTGCTGACCAGCCGGCAGGGCCCGGCGACGGCCGGCGCGGCCGAGCTGGAGGCCGAGCTGACCGGCCTCGGCGCGACCGTCACCATGGCCGCCTGCGACGTCGCCGACGCCGACGCGCTGCGCGCCCTCGTCGACCGGCTCGCCACCGACGGCGTCACCGTCGCCGCCGTGTTCCACGCCGCCGGGGTCGCCCACGCCGGCCCGCTCGCCGACACCGACGTCGCCGAACTGGCCGATGGACTGCACGCCAAGGTCGCCGGCGCGGTCAACCTCGACGAGGTCTTCGGCGGCGACGTGTCCGCGTTCGTGCTCTTCTCCTCCGGCGCGGGCGTGTGGGGCGGCGGCCTCCAGGGCGGCTACGCCGCCGGCAACGCGTTCCTCGACGCCCTCGCCGAGGACCGCCGCCGCCGGGGCCTCGCCGCCACCGCCGTCGCCTGGGGCGCGTGGGACGGCGGCGGCATGCTGGAAACCGACGGGGCCGCCGACCAGATGTTCCGCTCCGGGGTTCGGCCGATGCGCCCCGACCTGGCCGTGGCCGTGCTCGCCCGGGCCCTCGCCCACGACGAGACCACCCTCACCGTCGCCGACATCGCCTGGGACCGGTTCCACCAGACCTTCGCGATGACCCGCCCCCGGCCGCTGATCGAGGACATCCCCGAGGTGGCCCGGATCCTCGCCGCCCGCAGCCGCGACGACGACGACGAGCCGGCCGAGGCGTCCCCGCTGCGCGGCCGGCTCGCCGGCCTCGCCGAGCCGGAACGCCGCCGCACCCTGCTGGAGCTGGTCCGGGTGCACGCCGCCGCCGTGCTCGGGCACGCCTCCGCCGAGGCGATCGGCGCGGACCGGCCGTTCCGGGAGATCGGCTTCGACTCGCTCAGCGCCGTGGAGATGCGCAACCGGCTCGGCGAGGCCGTCGGCCTGCGGCTGCCCGCCACCCTCGTCTTCGACCGGCCCACCCCGACGCTGCTCGCCGGCTGGCTGGCCGACCGCATCCTCGGCCTCACCGAGCAGGCCGCCGCGCCCACCCGGGCCGTCGCCGCCCTCGACGAGCCCATCGCCATCGTCGCGATGAGCTGCCGCTACCCCGGCGGCGTCGCCAGCCCCGAGGACCTGTGGCGGCTCGTCGCCGACGGCCGCGACGCCATCGCCGGGTTCCCCGCCGACCGGGGCTGGGACCTCGACGCCATCTACGACCCCGACCCCGACACCCCCGGCACCTCGTACGTGCGCGAGGGCGGCTTCGTCGCCGACGTCTCCGGGTTCGACGCCGCGCTGTTCGGCATCTCGCCGCGCGAGGCGCTGGTGATGGACCCGCAGCAGCGGCTGCTGCTGGAAACCGGGTGGGAGCTGTTCGAGCGCGCCGGCATCGCCCCCGCCGACCTGCGGGAGAGCAACACCGGCGTCTTCGTCGGCACCAACGGCCAGGACTACGCCACGCTGCTGATGGCGGCCCGCGCCGAGACCGAGGGCTACCAGGCCACCGGCAACGCGGCGGCCGTCGTCTCCGGGCGGCTCTCCTACACCTTCGGACTCCAGGGCCCGTCCGTCTCCGTCGACACCGCCTGCTCGTCGTCGCTGGTGGCGCTGCACCTGGCCGTGCAGTCGCTGCGCTCCGGCGAGTGCGACACGGCCGTCGCCGGTGGCGTCACCGTGATGGCCACCCCCGGCCCGTTCCTGGAGTTCGCCCGGCAGCGCGGCCTCGCCGTCGACGGCCGGTGCAAGTCGTTCGCCGGGGCCGCCGACGGCACCGGCTGGGGCGAGGGCGCCGGCCTGCTGCTGCTCCAGCGGCTCTCCGACGCCCGCCGCGACGGCCGCCGGGTCCTCGCCGTGGTACGCGGCTCCGCCGTCAACTCCGACGGCGCGTCCAACGGGCTCACCGCCCCCAACGGCCCCGCCCAGCAGCGGGTCATCCAGCAGGCCCTCGCCAACGCGCGGCTCACCGGCGCCGACGTGGACGCCGTCGACGGCCACGGCACCGGCACCCGCCTCGGCGACCCGATCGAGGCGCAGGCGCTGCTCGCCACGTACGGGCAGGACCGGCCCGCCGACCGGCCCCTGCTGCTCGGGTCGGTCAAGTCCAACATCGGCCACACCCAGGCCGCCGCCGGCGTGTCCGGCGTCATCAAGATGGTGCTGGCCCTCCAGCACGACCTGCTGCCGCCCACCCTGCACGTCGACGAGCCCACCCCGCACGTCGACTGGGCGTCCGGCGCGGTCGCGCTGCTCGCCGAGCCCACCCCGTGGCCCGCCGTGGGCCGGCCCCGCCGGGCGGCCGTGTCGGCGTTCGGGGTCAGCGGCACCAACGCCCACGTCATCCTCGAACAGGCCCCGCCCGCCGACGCCCGGCCGAAGCCGGAGGCGGGCGTCGAGCAGCCGCCCGCGCCGCCGCTGCTGCCCTGGGCGGTCTCCGGCGACGACGCCGACGGGCTGCGCGCCCAGGCCGCCCGCCTCGCCGACTGGGCCGCTGCCACCGACCCCGCCGCCATCGCCGCTGCCACGGACCCCGCCGCCATCGCCGCTGCCACCGACCCCGCCAGCGACGCCGCCGTGGCCCGGGCGCTCGCCACCGGCCGGTCCCACCTGCGGCACCGGGCCGTGCTGCTCGCCGCCGACCGCGACGCGTACGTGGCGGGGCTGCGGGCCCTCGCCGCCGGGCAGCACCACCCGACCCTCACCCGGGACGTCGCCGAGCCCGGCGGCACCCTCGCCGTCCTCTTCTCCGGCCAGGGCGCCCAGCACGCCGGCATGGGCCGGGAGCTGTACCGGGCGATCCCCGCCTTCGCCGAGGCCCTCGACGAGGTCTGCCAGCACCTCGACGCGCACCTGCCCCGGCCGCTCAAGGCGGTGCTGTTCGCCCCCGAGGGCAGCGCCGAGGCCGAGCTGATCCACCAGACCGTCTTCACCCAGGCCGGCCTGTTCGCCGTCGAGGTGGCCCTGCACCGGCTCCTCGCCGGCTGGGGCATCGTGCCCGACCTCGTCGCCGGGCACTCCGTCGGCGAGATCGCCGCCGCCCACGTCGCCGGCGTGCTCAGCCTCCCCGACGCCTGCGCGCTCGTCGGCCACCGGGGCCGGCTCATGCAGGCCCTCCCGGCGGGTGGCGGGATGCTCGCCGTCGCCGCGCCCGAGGCCGACGTCGCCGCCACCCTGGGCGGGCTGACCGGCCGGGTCGCCGTCGCCGCCGTCAACGGCCCGGCCGCCGTGGTCGTCTCCGGCGACGGCGACGCGCTCGCCGAGCTGGCCGACCACTTCACCGCCCTCGGCGTACGCACCAAGCGGCTCACCGTCAGCCACGCGTTCCACAGCCCGCTGATGGAGCCGATGCTCGCCGAGTTCGCCGCCGTCGCCGCCGGCCTCGACTACGCCCCGCCGACCGTCCCGCTCGTGTCGAACCTGACCGGCCGGGTCGCCGACCCCGACCTGATCTGCACCCCCGACTACTGGGTCCGGCACGTACGCGAGGCCGTCCGGTTCGCCGACACCGTCGCACACCTGCACTCCCTCGGCGTCTCCGCGCTGCTGGAGGTCGGCCCCGACACGGTGCTCACCGCCCTGGCCGCCGAGGCGCTGCCCGACGCCGGCCGCACGCTCGTCACCGGCGTCCAGCGCCCCGGCCGGGGCGAGGCCGAGGCGCTGCTCGGCGCGCTGGCCCGCCTGCACTGCCACGGCGTACGGGTCGACTGGGCGGCGCTGCTGCCCGCCGCCGACCCGGTCACCCCGCCCACGTACGCCTTCCGGCACCAGCGGTTCTGGCCCGTCGGCGACGGCGACGTGCTGCGCAACGCCGAGCCGGCCGCCCCCGTCGCCGGCACCGCCGACGAGGCGTTCTGGCAGGCCGTGACCGACGCCGACGGCGACTCCCTCGCCGCCCGCTTCGGCGTCGACCCGGACCGGCCGCTGCGCGACCAGCTGCCCACCCTCGCCCACTGGCACCGGCAGCGGCAGACCGACGCGCTCGTCGACGGCTGGCGCTACCGGATCACCTGGCCGCAGCGCCGCCTCACCGCCGGCCCCGCCACGGGCGAGTGGCTGCTGGTCGTCCCTGCCGGCAGCCCGGACACGTCGCCGGCCGCCGACACCGCCGACCGGAGCAGCGACACCCCGGACCGGATCGTCGACACGGTCGCCGCGCTGCTCGGCGCGCACGGCGGCACCGTCCGTACCCTCGCCGTCGACCCCGCCACGGTCACCCGCGCCGAGTTGGCCGCGCTGCTCGCCCCGGCGGCCGGCGGGGCCACCCGTACCGTGTCGCTGCTCGCCCTCGACGGGCGGCCCCACCCCGACCACCCGGCCGTGCCCGCCGGGCTCACCGGCAACCTCGCCCTCGTCCAGGCCGTCACCGACGCCGCCCCCGCCGGGCCGCTGTGGCTGCTCACCCGGCAGGCCGTCAGCACCGGCCCCGGCGACCCCATCGCCCACCCCGCCCAGGCCACCACCTGGGGACTCGGCCTGGTCGCCGCCCTGGAACACCCCGCGCACTGGGGCGGCCTGCTCGACCTGCCCGCCGACCTGGACCCGGCCGCCGGGGAACACCTGCTGCGGGCGCTGACCAACACCGACGCCGAGGACCAGCTCGCCGTGCGTCCCCTCGGCACCCACCTGCGCCGGCTCGCCCGCGCCGCCCGCGCCGCCCGGCCCGACGCACCCGCCTGGCAGCCGCCGGACACCGTGCTCGTCACCGGCGGCACCGGCGCGATCGGCTCGTACGCCGCCGCCTGGCTGGCCCGGCACGGCGCGCGCCGGCTCATCCTGGTCAGCCGGCGCGGCCCCGACGCCCCCGGCGTCGCCGCCACCCTCGCCGAACTGGCCGACCTCGGCGCGCAGGCCCGCGCCGTCGCCTGTGACCTGGCCGACCGCGACGCCGTCGCCGCCCTCGTCGCCGGCCTGCGCCGCGACGGCGAGACCGTACGCGCCGTCGTGCACGCCGCCGGCGTCGGCCGGCTCAACCCGGTCAGCGTCGTCGGCACCGACGAACTCGCCGACGTCGTCGCCGGCAAGACCGCCGGGGCCCGCCACCTCGACGAGTTCCTCGACCCCGACGACCTGGAACTGGTCGTCTACTTCTCGTCCATCGCCGCCGCGTGGGGCGTCGGCGACCACGGCGCGTACGCCGCCGGCAACGCCTTCCTCGACGCGTGGGCGCAGTCCCGGCCCGCCGGCCGGGCCCGGGTCGTCTCCGTCAACTGGGGACCGTGGGCCGGCGGCGGCATGGTCAGCGACGACCACGCCGTGGCGATGAGCCGGCGCGGCGTGTCCCTGCTCGACCGGGAACCCGCGATGGCCGCCCTGCGCGCCGCGATCTGCGGCGACGGCACCGTGCTCACCGTCGCCGACGTCGACTGGGCCCGCTTCGCCCCGGTCTTCGCCTCCGCCCGGCCCCGGCCGCTGATCGGCGACCTGCCCGAGGTGGCGGCCCTGCGCGCCGGCACCGACCCGGCCGCCGACGGCGGCGACGAGGTCCGCACCGGGCTGCGCAAGCGGCTCGCCGACCTCACCGCCGCCGAGCAGAACCGGCTCCTGGTCGACCTGATCCGCGCCGCCGCCGCCGAGGTCATCGGCCACGACAGCCCGTACGCCCTGGAGGCCGACCGGCCGTTCCGGGACCTCGGCTTCGACTCGCTGACCGCCGTGGAGCTGCGCGGCCGGCTCGCGCGGGAGACCGGCCTCAACCCGGCCAGCTCGGTGGTGTTCGACTACCCCACTCCGCAGGCCCTCGCCGAGCACCTGCGCGGCGAACTGGTCAGCGAGGCGTCGGTGCAGGCGCTGCCGACCGTCGAGGAACTCGACGAGCTGGAGGCCGCCCTCGTCCGGCGCGACACCGACGACCTCGGTCGGGTCCGGGTCACCATGCGGCTGCACCGGCTGCTGGAACGCCTCGGAGCCGCCGACCGGGGCGCGGGGGAGCGGCCCGACGAGGCCGCCGAGGTGGCCGACCGGCTGCGGATCGCCAGCAACCAGGAGCTTTTCGATCTTGTCGACCGGGACCTCGGGCTTTCCTGAGTCACGCGACACGTACCGGTGGAACACGAGGGAGCGAGATCAACCATGGCGGACGAAGAGAGGCTGCGCGAGTACCTCACGCGGGTCATCGCCGAGCTGCACCAGACCCGCCAGCGGCTGCGCGAGGTCACCGCCGAGGAGTCCGAGCCGGTCGCCATCGTCGCGATGAGCTGCCGCTACCCCGGCGGCATCACCTCACCCGAGGCGCTGTGGGAGTTCGTCTCCACCGGCGGCGACGCCATCGGCGAGTTCCCCACCGACCGGGGTTGGGACCTCGACCGGCTGCACCACCCCGACCCCGACAACCCCGGCACCTCGTACACCGCCGCCGGCGGGTTCCTCTACGACGCCGGGCGCTTCGACGCCGCCCTGTTCGGCATCTCGCCGCGCGAGGCCCTCGCCATGGACCCGCAGCAGCGGCTGCTGCTGGAGGTCACCTGGGAGCTGTTCGAACGCGCCGGCATCGCCCCGCTGTCGCTGCGCGGCAGCCGCACCGGCGCGTTCGTCGGCACCTCCGGCCAGGACTACGCCGCTGTGCTGCACCGCGCCCCCGGCGTCGAGGGCTACGTCCTCACCGGCTCCGCCGCCAGCGTCGTCTCCGGCCGGCTCGCCTACACCTTCGGCCTGGAGGGGCCGGCGGTCACCGTCGACACCGCCTGCTCGTCGTCGTCGGTCGCCGTGCACCTCGCCTGCCAGGCCCTGCGCCAGCGCGAGTGCGGCCTCGCCCTCGCCGGCGGCGCGACCGTGCTGGCCACCCCCGGCCCGTTCGTCGAGTTCTCCCGCCAGCGCGGGCTGGCCGCCGACGGGCGGTGCAAGTCGTTCGCCGCCGCCGCCGACGGCACCGGCTGGTCCGAGGGCGTCGGCATGCTGCTGCTCGAACGCCTCAGCGACGCCCGCCGCAACGGCCACCCCGTCCTCGGGATCATCCGCAGCTCCGCCGTCAACTCCGACGGCGCGTCCAACGGCCTCACCGCCCCCAACGGCCCCGCCCAGCAGCGGGTCATCCGGCAGGCCCTGGCCGGGGCGAAGCTCACCCCCGACCTGGTCGACGTCGTCGAGGCGCACGGCACCGGCACCACCCTCGGCGACCCCATCGAGGCACAGGCCCTGCTCGCCACCTACGGCCAGGACCGGGGCGACGCCGCGCCGCTGCTGCTCGGCTCGATCAAGTCCAACCTCGGCCACAGCCAGGCCGCCGCCGGCATCGCCGGCATCATCAAGATGGTCATGGCGATGCGGCACGGCACCGTACCCGCCACCCTGCACGTCGACGCGCCCACCCCGCACGTCGACTGGGCCGCCGGCGCGGTCACCCTCGTCACCGAACCCACCCCGTGGCCGGCCGTGGACCGGCCCCGCCGGGCCGCCGTCTCCTCGTTCGGGATGAGCGGCACCAACGCCCACCTCATCCTCGAACAGCCCGAGGCGACCGACCCCGCGACCGCCAGCACCGCCGCCGACCGACCCGAACCGCCCGCGCCCGTGCTGCTCACCGGCCGCACCCGCGCCGCGCTGCGCCGCCAGGCCGCGCAGTGGTCCCGGTACGTCTCCGACGCCGCCCCCCGCCCCGCCGACGTCGCCTGGTCCTCGGTGACCTCCCGCAGCCCTCTGGAACACCGGGCCGTCGTCCTCGCCGACGACACCGACGGGCTGCGCACCGCCCTGACCGCCCTCGCCGACGACCGGCCCGCCCCCGGCCTCGTCACCGGGGCCGCCGCCGAACGGGGCGCCGTCGCGTTCCTCTTCTCCGGGCAGGGTGCCCAGCGCGCCGGCATGGGCCGCGAGTTGGCCGAGGCGTTTCCGGTGTTCGCGGCCGCCCTCGACGAGGTGTGCGGGGCGCTCGACGGGCACCTGCCCCGGCCGCTGCGGGAGGTGCTGTTCGCCGATGCCGGCACGGCGGAGGCCGCGCTGCTGGACCAGACGGTGTTCACCCAGGCCGGGTTGTTCGCCGTGGAGGTGGCCCTGCACCGGCTCCTCGGCTCCTTCGGGATCGGTCCCGATCTCGTCGCCGGCCACTCGATCGGTGAGATCACCGCCGCGCATGTCGCCGGGGTGTTCAGCCTCGCCGACGCCTGCGCGCTGGTCGCCGCCCGGGGTCGGCTGATGCAGGCGCTTCCGGCCGGCGGTGCGATGCTCGCCGTCGCCGCGCCCGAGGCTGATGTCGCCGCCACCCTGGACGGGCTGACCGGTTCCGTGGGGATCGCCGCCGTCAACGGTCCCGCCGCGGTCGTCGTCTCCGGCGTCGAGGCCGCCGTCGACGGGCTGGCCGGCCTGTGGGCCGCACGGGGGGTGAAGACGCGGCGGCTGCGGGTCAGCCACGCCTTCCACAGCCCGCTCATGGAGCCGATGCTCGCCGGGTTCGCCGCCGTCGTCGCCGGCCTCGACCTGCGCGCGCCCAGCCTGCCGGTCGTGTCCAACGTGACCGGCGACCTCGCCGACCCGGAGGCGATCCGCAGCACCGACTACTGGGTGCGGCACGTCCGCGAGGCCGTCCGCTTCGCCGACGGCGTACGCACCCTGCGCGCCCACGGCGTCGGCACCTTCGTCGAGGTCGGCCCCGACGCCGTCCTCACCGCCACCGCCGAGGAGACCCTCGCCACCGTCGCCACCGCCCCCGACGTCGCCCCCGCCGCAGTCGTGCCCGCGCTGCGCCGCGACCGCCCCGAACGCCGCGCCCTGCTCGCCGCGCTCGCCTACCTGCACGTCGCCGGCACCGGTGTCCGCTGGGCCGACGTCCTCGCCGACCGGCCCGGCCGCCTCGTGGACCTGCCCACCTACCCCTTCGAACGGCAGCACTACTGGGTGCCCGCCGAGGCCACCGCCGCCCCCGCCCCCGGCACCGGCGGACTCGACCACCGGTTCTGGGACGCCGTCGAACGCGCCGACCTCGACGCCCTGCGCGACACCCTCGACGTCGACGACGCCACCGCCGACTCCCTGCGCGCCCTGCTGCCCGCCCTCGCCGACTGGCGGCGGCAGCGGCAGGAACACACCGTCCTCGACGGCTGGCGCTACCGGGCCGAATGGCAGGTCACCGCCGAACCCGCCCCCGGCAGCCTCGCCGGCACCTGGCTCCTCGCGCTCCCCACCGAACCCACCGACGACCCGGCCGTGGCAACCGTCCGCGCCGCGCTCACCGACGCCGGTGCCGACCCGCTGGCGCTGACCGTCGCCCCCGACGCCGACCGCGCCGCCCTCGCCGCCGCCCTCGCCGACACCCCGCTCGCCGGGGTCGTCTCCCTGCTCGCCTGGGCGCCCCCGGCCGCCGACGCAGCCCTGCCCGGCCTCGCCGCCACGCTCGCCCTCACCCAGGCCCTCGGCGACGCCGGCCACGACGCCCCGCTGTGGCTGGTCACCCGGGGCGCCGTCGCCGCCGCCGCGTACGACCGGCTCGCCGACCCCGCCCAGGCCGCGACCTGGGGCCTCGGCCGGGTCGTCAGCGTCGAGGCACCGCACCGCTGGGGCGGCCTCGTCGACCTGCCCACCCGGTCCGACGCCCGCGCCGCCGGCCGGCTCGCCGCGATCCTCACCGGATCGACCGGCGAGGACCAGCTCGCCGTACGCGGCCCCGGCGTCTTCGCCCGCCGTCTCGTGCGCGCCCCACTGGGCGACCGCACCCCGGCACGCCGCTACACGCCCACCGGCACCGCCCTGATCACCGGCGGCACCGGCGGCCTCGGCGCGCGCGCCGCCCGCTGGCTCGCCGCCGCCGGAGCCGAACACGTCGTGCTCGTCAGCCGGCGCGGCCCCGCCGCCCCCGGCGCCGCCGCCCTCGAAGCCGAACTCACCGCCCTCGGCACCCGGGTCACCGTCGCCGCCTGCGACATCGCCGACCGGGCCGCCCTCGCCGACCTGCTGCACCGCGTCGAGGCCGACGGCCCGCCCGTGCGCACCGTCGTGCACACCGCCGGCGTCGCCCAGACCACCCCGCTCACCCAGGTCACCGCCGCCGAACTGGCCGAGGTGACCGGCGGCAAGACCGCCGGCGCGACCCACCTGCACGACCTGCTCGCCGACCGGGACCTCGACGCGTTCGTCGTCTACTCGTCCATCGCCGCCACCTGGGGCAGCGCCGGCCAGGCCGGCTACGCCGCCGGCAACGCCTACCTCGACGCGCTCGTGCAGCAGCGCCGCGCCGACGGGCGCGCCGGCACCGCCATCGCCTGGGGCCCCTGGGCCGACGGCGGCATGCACGGGGCCGACTCCGACCAGCAGTTGCGCCGCCGGGGCGTACCCGCCATGGACCCCGCCACCGCCATGGGCGCGCTGCCGCAGGCCCTCGACCACGACGACGTCACCCTCACCGTCGCCGACGTCCACTGGGCCCGGTTCGCCCCCGCGTACGCCTCCGCCCGGCGGCGGCCCCTGCTGGCGGGCGTACCCGAGGCGAAGGCAGCCCTCGACGGCGGCGCGCCCACCGACGACGGCGACGACGGTCCCGCCGCGACCCTGCGCCGCCGCCTCGCCGGGCTCACCCCGGCCCGCCGCGAGGAGACCGTCGCCGACCTGATCCGCGACCACGCCGCCGACGTGCTCGGCCACGACGGCGGACCCGTCGCCATCGGAGCCACCACCGCGTTCCGGGACCTCGGCTTCGACTCGCTGACCGCCGTCGAGCTGCGCAACCGGCTCGCCGCCGCCACCGGGCAGGCCCTGCCCACCACCCTCGTCTTCGACCACCCCAGCCCGATCGTGCTGGCCCGCTTCCTGCTCGCCGGCCTCCTCGGCGACGCCACCGAACCGGCCCCGGCCGCCGCCGCGCCCACCGTGGACGGCGGCGACTCCGTCGCCATCGTCGGCATGGCCTGCCGCTACCCCGGCGGCATCGCCGATCCCGACCAGCTCTGGCAGCTCGTCGCCGACGGCGTCGACGCCATCGGCGACTTCCCCACCAACCGGGGCTGGGACCTCGACCGGCTCTTCGACCCCGACCCCGCCACCCCCGGCACCAGCCACGCCGACCAGGGCGGCTTCCTCCACGACGCCGCCGACTTCGACCCCGGCTTCTTCGGCATCTCCCCCCGGGAGGCCCTCGCCATGGATCCGCAGCAGCGGTTGCTGCTGGAGGCGTCGTGGGAGGTGGTGGAGCGGGCAGGGGTTGATCCGGCGGGGTTGCGGGGTTCGCGAACAGGGGTGTTCGTGGGCACGAATGGCCAGGACTATGGGGCCCTGCTGATGATGTCCGCCGATGCGGCGGAGGGGTTCGCGGGCACGGGGAATGCCGCGAGTGTGGTGTCGGGTCGGGTGGCGTACGCGTTGGGGTTGGAGGGGCCGGCGGTGTCGGTGGACACGGCGTGTTCGTCGTCCCTCGTCGCTCTGCACCTGGCGGTGCAGGCGTTGCGGCGGGGTGAGTGTGATCTCGCGCTGGCCGGCGGCGTCACCGTGATGACCACCCCCGCCACCTTCGCCGAGTTCTCCCGCCAACGGGCCCTCGCCGCCGATGGCCGGTGCAAGGCGTTCGCCGAGGCGGCGGACGGCACGGGGTGGGGCGAGGGCGTCGGGGTGCTCCTCGTCGAACGGCTGTCGGATGCCCGCCGCAACGGTCACCCGGTCCTGGCGGTGGTGCGTGGTTCTGCGGTGAATCAGGATGGTGCGTCGAACGGGTTGACGGCGCCGAATGGTCCGTCGCAGCAGCGGGTGATCCGGCAGGCGCTTGTGTCGGCGGGGTTGTCCACATCTGACGTGGATGTGGTGGAGGCGCACGGTACGGGCACGACGTTGGGTGATCCGATCGAGGCGCAGGCGCTGTTGGCTACGTATGGGCAGGACCGGGGCGATGCCGCGCCGCTGCTGCTGGGCTCGATCAAGTCCAACATCGGGCACACCCAGGCCGCCGCCGGTGTCGCCGGGATCATCAAGATGGTCCAGGCCATACGGCACGGCACCGTGCCCGCCACCCTGCACGTGGACGCCCCGTCCGGGCACATCGACTGGACGGCCGGCGCCGTGGAACTGGTCACCGCAGCCACCCCGTGGCCCGAGACGGGCCGGCCCCGGCGGGCGGCCGTCTCCTCGTTCGGCATGTCCGGCACGAACGCGCACGTCATCGTCGAGCAGGCCGACGAGCCCGCCGCGCCGGCCGCTGTCGTGGCCGCGCCCGGGCTTGTCGCCGCTGACGTGGCGGTGTGGCCGGTGTCGGCGCGGTCGCGGGCCGCGCTGGTCGGGCAGGCCGCCCGCCTGGCCCGGCACCTGCGCGAGCGCGGTGACGTGGATCTGGCGGCGGTCGGTTGGTCCCTGGCGACGACGCGGTCGGCGTTCGACCAGCGGGCGTCGGTGGTTGGGTCGGGCGTGGCGGAGCTGCTGTCGGGGCTGGATGCCCTGGCTGCCGGTGTGCCGGTGGGCAACGTGGTCAGCGGTGTGGCTTCGGGGCATGGGTCCGGTCCGGTGTTCGTGTTCCCGGGTCAGGGTGCGCAGTCGGCGGGGATGGCGGCTGGTCTGGTGGGTTGCACGCCGGTGTTCGACGTCCGGTTGGCGGAGTGTCAGCGTGCCTTGGCTCCGTTCCTGGATGTGGATCTGGTGTCGGTGTTGACCGGTGGGGACGAGTCGTGGTTGGAGCGGGTGGAGGTGGTGCAGCCGGTGCTGTGGGCTGTCGGTATCGCCCTGGCGGCGGTGTGGGAGCACGTGGGGGTGTCCCCGCAGGCGGTGGTGGGTCATTCGCAGGGTGAGATCGGTGCGGCGTGTGTGGCGGGGATCCTGTCCCTGGACGACGCGGCGAAGACGGTGGCGTTGCGGTCGCGGGCCTTGGCCGTGCTGCGGGGCTCGGGGGCGATGGCGTCGGTGGACCTGTCCGCCGACGCGGTGACCGCCCGCCTGTCCGGCTTCCCGGGTGTGGGTGTGGCCGCCGTCAACGGCCCGTCGACGGTGGTGGTGTCGGGTCCGCCGGAGTCGGTGGCGGATCTGGTGGATGCGTGTCAGACGGACGGAGTGCGGGCGCGGTTGATTCCGGTGGATTATGCGTCGCATTCCCCGTCGGTGCAGGATGTGGCGGAACAACTTCGTGCGGATCTGGCCGATGTGACTCCGCAGGCCGGTCGGGTTCGGCTCGTGTCGACGTTGACGGGTGGCTGGGTCGACCCGGCCACGATGACTGCGGACTACTGGTACGACAATCTGCGGCAGACGGTGCAGTTCGACGCGGCGATCCGCGTCGCCGTGGCGGCCGGCCACACGACGTTCGTGGAGGTCAGTCCGCATCCGGTGTTGACGATGCCGGTGTCGGCGATTCTCGACGACGCGGGCGTCGCCGGGCACATCCTGGGTAGCTTGCGGCGGGGTGACGACGACCCGACGCGGCTGCTGACGAATCTGGCCAGCGCGCACGCGATCGGCCTGCCCGTCGACCTGACGCGAATCCTCGCGGAGACCGACGTCGTGCCGCTGCCCACGTACGCGTTCGACCGGGGCCGGTACTGGCTGGAGCCGCCCGCGCACCAGGTCCGGGACGTCGGCTCCGCCGGCCTCCAGGACGCCGGGCACCCCCTGCTCAGCGCCGCGATCCCCGTCGCCGACGACCAGACGGTCGTGCTCACCGGCCGGCTGTCGGTGCGTACCCACCCGTGGCTCGCCGACCACGTCGTCGGCGGGGCGGTGATCGTCCCCGGGACCGGGATCGTCGACATGGTCGTCCGGGCCGGCGACGAGGTCGAAGCCGGCCAGGTCGGCGACCTCACCCTGATCAGCCCGCTCGTCGTCCCGCCGACCGGTGCCGTGCAGGTGCAGGTACGCGTCGGCGCGCCCAGCGACACCGGCGAGCGAACCGTCACCGTGCACTCCCGCCCCGAGGGCGACGGCGACGGCGAGTGGACCCGGCACGCCGAGGGCCTGCTGCTGCCCCAACTCCCCGCCCCGCTGGTCGTGCCGGGGGAGTGGCCGCCCGCCGACGCCGTCGAGGTCGACGCCGACCTCGACGCCTGGTACGCCGACATGGCCGGCGGTGGGCTCGGCTACGGCCCGGCCTTCCGGGGCCTGCGCCGGGTGTGGCGCGGCGGCGACGAGGCGTACGCCGAGGTGGCCCTGCCCGACGCGGTGGCCGCCGACGCCTCCCGGTTCGGCCTGCACCCCGCCCTGTTCGACGCGGCGCTCCAGGCCAGCGGCCTCACCGGGCTGCTCGGCGACGGCGACGGTGAGGGTGCTGCCGGGGCCGGCTGGATGCCGTTCGCGTTCCGCTCCGTCGGCCTGCACGCCCACGGGGCGACCCGGCTGCGGGTGCGGCTGCGTCCTCTCGGCCCCGACACCCTCGCCGTCACGCTCGCCGACACCGCCGGGCAGCCCGTCGCCACCGTCGAGTCGTTGACGTTCCGCCCGGTCGTCGCCGGCCGGGCCGACGAGGCCGCCGCCCTGCGCCGCAACTGCCTGTTCCACCTGAACTGGACGCCGCTGGTCCGGACCTCGCTGGACGGGACGCCGCTGGACCCGGCACCACTGCCGGACCGCGCCGACGCCACGGGCGGCACCCGCTGGGCGCTGCTCGGCGACGACCCGTCCGGCCTCGCCGCCGCGCTGGCCGCCGCCGGGCACCCCGTGACCGCCCACGCCGACCTGGCCGCCCTCGCCGCCGAGGTGGAGCGCTGCGGCGACGTACCCGATGTGGTGGTCGCGCAGTGGGTCGGCGCGGACCCGGCGCGGGTCGGCGACGCCGCGCACGACGCGGCCCGGGACGCCCTTGCGCTCGTGCAGGGCTGGCTCGCCGAGCCTGGCCTGGAACGGTCCCGCCTGGTGCTGCGCACCGCCGGTGCGGTCGGGGCGGCCCCCGGCGAGGCCCCCCGCGACCTGGCGCGCGCCGCCCTGTGGGGGCTGGTCCGCTCGGCGCAGGCCGAGCACCCCGGCCGGTTCACGCTGCTGGACGCCGACGGCGACGCCGGCTGCCTCGCGGCCGTCCCGGCGGCCGTCGCCTCCGGCGAGCCGCAGGTCGCCGTGCGCGACGGCGCGCTGCTCGTGCCCCGGCTGGTGCGGGCCCGCGACGCCGGCGCGCTGGCGCTGCCCGGCGACGACGTGCCGTGGCGGCTCGAC
Organism: Micromonospora sp. NPDC057141; assembly: GCF_042670805.1. NCBI lineage: Bacteria > Bacillati > Actinomycetota > Actinomycetes > Micromonosporales > Micromonosporaceae > Micromonospora > Micromonospora sp. NPDC057141. The sequence continues at coordinate 17,468 of NZ_JBHUVA010000034.1, forward strand.
GTCACCGAGAAGGGCACCCTGGAGAACCTGGCCGTGCTGCCCTGCCCCGAGGTCACCGAGGCGCTGCCGGCCGGGCAGGTCCGCGTCGCGATGCGCGCCTCCGGCCTCAACTTCCGGGACGTGGTGCTGACCCTCGGCATGGTCCCCGACCAGGAGGTGTTGGGCAACGAGGGCGCGGGCGTGGTGCTCGACGTCGGCCCCGGTGTCACCGGCGTGGCCCCCGGCGACCGGGTGATGGGCCTGTTCTCCGGCTCGTTCGCCAGCATCGCCGTCACCGACCATCGCCTCGTCACCCGCATCCCCGACGGCTGGTCGTACGCGGAGGCCGCCGCCGTGCCGGTGGTCTTCCTCACCGCCTGGTACGGCCTGGTCGAGTTGGCCCGCCTCGACGCCGGCGAGTCCGTGCTGGTGCACGCGGCGACCGGCGGCGTCGGCATGGCCGCCGTGCAGATCGCCCGCCACCTCGGCGCGAAGGTCTACGGCACGGCCAGCCCCGGCAAGTGGCCGGCGTTGCGCGCCACCGGCTTCGACGACGCGCACGTCGCCTCCTCCCGCAGCCTCGACTTCGTCGACGCGTTCCGCGACCGCACCGGCGGGCGCGGCGTGGACGTGGTGCTCAACGCGCTCAGCGGCGAGTTCGTCGACGCGTCGCTGCGGCTGCTCGCCCCCGGCGGCCGGTTCGTCGAGATGGGCAAGACCGACAAGCGGGACCCGCAGCGGGTCGCCGCCGACCACCCCGGCGTCAGCTACCAGGTGTTCGACCTCATCGAGGCCGGCCAGGACAAGATCGGCGAGATGCTCGCCGAACTGGTGGCGCTGTTCGCCACCGGCGCGCTGCGCCCGCTGCCCCGCCGCGACTGGGACGTGCGGCGGGCCCCGGAGGCGTTCCGCTTCCTCAGCCAGGCCCGGCACGTCGGCAAGCTCGCCCTGAGCATCCCGCAGGCGCCCCGCCTCGACGGCACCGTCCTCGTCTCCGGCGCGACCGGCACCCTCGGCGCGCTGCTCTGCCGGCACCTGGTCACCGCGCACGACGCCCGGCAGCTGCTCCTGGTCAGCCGGCGCGGCCCCGACACCGAGGGCGCCGACGCGCTGCTGGCCGACCTCAAGGCGCTCGGCGCGGACGTGTCGATCGTCGCCGCCGACCTGGCCGACGCCGACGCCGTCGCCGGCGTGCTGTCCCTGGTGGACGGACGGCATCCGCTGCGGGCCATCGTGCACGCGGCCGGCGTGCTCGACGACGCCACCGTCGACTCGCTCACCCCCGACCGGCTCGCCGCCGTGCTGCGGCCGAAGGTCGACGCCGCCTGGAACCTGCACAATGCCACGGCCGGCCACGAGCTGACCGCGTTCGTGCTGTTCTCCGCCGCCGCCGGGGTCTTCGGCGGCCCGGGGCAGGGCAACTACGCCGCCGGCAACGCGTTCCTCGACGCCCTCGCCGAACACCGGCGGGCCCTCGGCCTGCCGGCGGTCTCCCTTGCCTGGGGCCGGTGGGCGCAGGCCAGCGGCATGACCGGGCACCTCGACGCCGCCGACATCCGCCGCCTCGACCGGGGCGGCATGGCCGCCCTGTCCAACGACGAGGCCCTGGCCCTGTTCGACGCCGCCTGGCGGTCCGAGCGGGCCGTGCTGATGCCCGCGAAGATCAGCACCGGGGTCGCCGCGCCGGGTGCGCCCGTCCACCCACTGCTGACCGGGCTGGTCCGCGCCGCCGGCCGCCGGGCCGCCGTCGGCGAGGCCGCCGACGGGCAGGCGTACGCCGCGCGGCTCGCCGGCCTCACCGCCGACAAGCGGGTACGCGCCCTGCGCGACCTGGTGCTGTCGAACGTCGCCGTCGTCCTCGGACACGGCGACCCGGCCGGCATCGAACCGACCCGCGCCTTCCGCGAACTCGGCTTCGACTCGCTGACCGCAGTGGAGCTGCGCAACCGGCTCGGCGCGGCCACCGGGCTGCGGCTGCCCGCCACCCTCGTCTTCGACAATCCGACGCCGGCCGCGCTCGCCGCGCACCTCGCCGAGCAGCTCGCCCCGGCGGGCAGCTCGGGGGGCGGATCGGCGGGTGGCCCGGCGGGATCCGGTTCCGGGGCGGGGGCCGGCGCGCTGGCCGGGGCCGGCCGGGACCTCGACCGCATCGAGGCGGCCCTCGCCGGCCTCGACCCGGCCGACGACGAGTTCCGTCGCATCACCGACCGGCTGCACGGCCTGCTGGACCGGCTGGCCGAGCGGCAGTCCGACGCGGGCGGCGACGACGACCTGGAGTCGGCCACCGCCGAGAACATCTTCGACCTGATCGACCGCGAGCTGGAGACGTCGTGACCAGCCGCAACGACCACGGCATGCCGAGTGAGGTGGGTCCACGGTGAGCAACGAGGACGAGAAGTACGTCGAGTACCTGAAGCGTACGACCTCGGAGCTGCGGCGCACCCGGCGGCGGCTGCGGGAGCTGGAGGCCCGCGACGGTGAGCCCATCGCCATCGTGGCCATGAGCTGCCGCTACCCCGGCGGCATCTCCTCCCCGGAGCAGCTGTGGGACCTCGTCCGTGACGGCGGGGACGGCATCGGCCCGTTCCCCGCCGACCGGGGCTGGGACCTCGACCGGCTGTTCCACCCGGACCCCGACCACCCCGGCACCAGCTACGTCTCCGAGGGCGGCTTCGTCTACGACGCCGTCGACTTCGACGCCGACCTGTTCGGCATCAGCCCCCGCGAGGCCCTCGCCATGGACCCGCAGCAGCGGCTGCTGCTGGAGACCGCCTGGGAGGCGTTCGAGCGGGCCGGCCTGCCGGTGGCCACGATGCGGGGCAGCCGCACCGGCGTGTTCGTCGGCGCGGCCTCGCACGGCTACGACGGGATCATGGCGCAGGCCGAGAACGGCGAGGGGCACCTGCTCACCGGCAACGCCACCAGCGTCATCTCCGGCCGCGTCGCGTACACGCTCGGGCTCGAAGGGCCGGCCGTCACCGTCGACACGGCCTGCTCGTCGTCGCTCGTCGCGATCCACCTCGCCGCGCAGGGGCTGCGCAACGGCGACTGCGAGCTGGCGCTGGCCGGCGGCGTGACCGTCATGCCCACCCCGGCGGTCTTCGTCGGTTTCAGCCGGCAGCGCGGGCTGGCCGCCGACGGCCGGTGCAAGGCGTTCGCCGCCGCCGCCGACGGCACCTCCTGGTCCGAGGGCGTCGGCATGCTGCTGCTCGCCCGGCTCTCCGACGCCCACCGCCACGGGTACCCGGTGCTCGCCGTCGTGCTGGGCAGCGCAGTCAACTCCGACGGCGCGTCCAACGGCCTGTCCGCCCCGCACGGCCCCTCCCAGGTACGCGTCATCCGCCACGCCCTCGCCTCGGCGCGTTTGTCGACGGTGGACGTGGACGTCGTGGAGGCGCACGGCACCGGCACCCGGCTCGGCGACCCGATCGAGGCGCAGGCGCTGCTCGCCACGTACGGGCAGGGGCGGGAGACGCCACTGTTGCTGGGGTCGATCAAGTCGAACATCGGCCACACCCAGGCTGCCGCCGGCGTCGCCGGTGTGATCAAGATGGTGCAGGCGATCCGGCACGGCGTCGTACCGCCCACCCTGCACGTCGACGCGCCGTCGCAGCACATCGACTGGTCCGCCGGTGCCGTGGAACTCGCCACCGGGGCGCGGCCGTGGCCGGCCGTGAACCGGCCGCGCCGGGCCGCCGTGTCGTCGTTCGGCGTCTCCGGCACCAACGCGCACACCATCATCGAGCAGGCCCCGGATCCCGAGGTCGCCGCCGAACCCGCCCCTCCCGTGCGTGCGCTCCCGGTCGTACCGGTGCTGCTCTCCGCACGGACGGACGCCGCCCTCGCCGCGCAGGCGGGTCGCTGGGCGGCCTGGCTCGACGCCGACCCCGGCCTGCGTCCCCTCGACGTGGCGTGGTCGTCGGTCGCGTCCCGCGCCACCCTGGACAGCCGGGCCGTGGTCACGGCCACGAGCCGCGACGACCTCCTCGCCGGGCTGCGCGCCCTCGCCGCCGGTACCCCGGCCGGCAACGTCTCCGCCGGCACGGGCACGTCGCGCGGCCAACTCGCCGTGCTGTTCTCGGGTCAGGGTGCGCAGCGGGCGGGGATGGGTCGGGAGTTGTATGCGTCGTTCCCGGTGTTCGCGTCGGTGTTGGACGAGGTGTGTGGGCAGCTGGACCGTGCGCTGCCGCAGCCGTTGCGGCCGGTGTTGTTCGCGGAGGAGGGCTCTGCCGAGGCGGGGCTGCTGGATTCGACGGTGTTCACGCAGGCCGGCTTGTTCGCGGTCGAGGTGGCGTTGTTCCGGCTGCTGGAGTCGTTCGGTGTGGTGCCGGACTTCGTGGGTGGGCATTCGGTGGGGGAGATCGTGGCCGCGCATGTGGCGGGGGTGTTGTCCCTGGAACACGCGTGTGCCCTCGTCGCGGCGCGGGGCCGGTTGATGCAGGCGTTGCCGGCCGGCGGCGGGATGCTGGCGGTCAACGCGGCCGAGGCCGAGGTGCTGGCGACGCTGGACGGGCTGGCTTCGCCGGAGGGGCTGGCCTCGCTCGACGGGCCGGGCGAGCGGGTGGGGATCGCCGCCGTGAACGGCCCGACCTCCGTCGTCGTGTCCGGCGCCGTGGACGCCCTCGACTCGCTGGAGCAGGCGTGGCGGGACCGGGGGGTGCGGGTGCGCCGGCTGGTGGTGAGTCACGCGTTCCACAGCCCGTTGATGGAGCCGATGTTGGACAGGTTCCGGGCGGTCCTGTCGAGGTTGACGTTCTCCGCGCCCGTGCTGCCCGTCGTGTCGAACGTGCCCGGTGCGCTGGCCGATCCCGACGAGATCCGGACGGTCGACTACTGGGTGCGGCACGTGCGGGAGGCGGTCCGGTTCGCCGACGGGGTGGCCGCGTTGCGGGCGGTCGGGGTGGACACGTTCCTGGAGATCGGCCCGCAGAGCGTGCTGACGGCGCTGACGGCCGACGCCCTGCCGGGGCTTTCCGTGCTCGCCGTGGCCGCCCAGCGCCGGGAGCGGCCGGAGGTGTCGGCTCTGCTGGCCGCCCTGGCGGAGCTGCACGTCAACGGGGTGCCGGTGGGTTGGCGGCCGTGGTTCGCTGATGCCGCAGTGTCCCGGGTGGACCTGCCGACGTACGCGTTCCAGCGGGAGCGGTTCTGGCCCGAGGCCGGCACGATGGCCGCCGCGCAGGCGGTCCACGCCGCCGGCACCGAGGGCGACTTCTGGGCCGCCGTCGAGCGCGGCGACCTGACCGAGGTGGCGTCCCACCTGGCCGTGCAGGACGATCCCGCCGCGATCGAGGCGCTCGCCCCCGCCGTACCGGTGCTGTCGTCGTGGCGGCGGGCCCGCCAGCGCGACGCCGCGCTGGACGCCTGGACGTACCGCGTCGCCTGGCACCCCGTCCGCCTCCCCGCCGCCCCGCTCCTGACGGGCCGCTGGCTGATCGTCACCCCCACCCTCCCCGCTGATCTTGCACTTGGGGCCCCCGAAACGGGTGGAACGCGGCTTTTGCCGGGGCCGGAAGTGCAAGATCGCGGGGTGGGGGAGGTGCTGCGCCGGGGTGGAGCGCGGGTCGAGGTGCTCGGCGTGAGCGGTGGGGTCGGGCGGGCGGAGCTGGGGGAGGCGCTACGTCGGCTCGGGGAGCAGAGTGGGGAGCTGGGTAGCAGCGGGGAGTCGGGCGCGGGCCGAGAGTCGGGCGCGGGCGGGGAGCCTGGGTGGGCCGGGGTGGTCTGCCTGCTGCCCGAGCGGGACGTGCCGCTGCCCGACGCCCCTGCCGTGCCCGTCGGCACCGCGCTGCTGCTGACCCTCGCCCAGGCGCTCGCCGACACCGGACTGCCCGGCCGGCTGTGGTGCCTCACCCGGGGCGCGGTCTCCGTCGGCGGCGGCGAGCGCGTCGCCGACCCGTCGGCGGCGGCGGCCTGGGGCCTCGGCCGGGTGATCGCCCTCGAACAGCCGGACCGCTGGGGTGGCCTCGTCGACCTGCCCAGCACCGGGGACAGCAACGGCGGCGAGGACAGCAGCACCGGCGAGGACAGCACCGCCGGTGGGGGCGGCAGCGACGGCGGCCGGCTCGACCGGGCGAGCGGGGACGCGCTGCTCGCCGTCCTCGCCGACGCCGCACACGACCAGGTGGCGATCCGACCGCAGGGCGTCCTCGGCCGCCGACTCGTGCCCGCCGCCCCGCCCGTGGGGTCGGGGTGGCGTCCCTCGGGCACGGTGCTGGTCACCGGCGGCACCGGGGCACTGGGTCGGCACACGGCCCGGTGGCTGCTGGCCAACGGCGCGGCCGAGGTGGTGCTCGCGTCCCGGCGCGGCCCGGACGCCCCTGGCGTCGCCGAACTGCTCACCGAGCTGAACGGGACCGGGGCGGCCCGGGTCGTCGCCTGCGACGTCACCGACCGCGAGGCGGTCGGCATCCTCGTCGCCGGTCTGCCCGCGCTCACCGCCGTCGTGCACACCGCCGGGATCGTCGACGACGGCGTCCTCGACGGCCTCGACCCGGCCAGGATGCAGGCCGTCCTCGCCGGCAAGGTCAGCGCCGCCCGGGTGCTGCACGACGCCACCGCCGGCCGGGACCTCGACGCGTTCGTGCTCTTCTCCTCCCTCGCCGGGGTCGTCGGCAGCGCCGGGCAGGGCAACTACGCGGCGGCCAACGCGTACCTCGACGCGTTCGCCGCGTGGCGGCACGCGCAGGGGCTGCCCGCCACCGCCGTCGCCTGGGGCGCCTGGGCCGCCGACGGCATGGCCGCCGCCACCGCCGCGCTCACCGCCCGGCTCACCCGCGGCGGCATCAACCCGCTGCCCGCGGCCGAGGCCGTCGCCGCCCTCGGCCGGGTCGTCAACGCCGCCGGACCGGCCGTCACCGTCGCCGACGTCGACTGGGGACGCCTCGCCGCGTCCTGGGGGCGGCCGAACCCGCTGATCGCGGCCCTGTCCGGGGTGCCCGCCGTGGCGAGCGGCCCCGTCCGGGCCGTGGTCGTCGGCCGGTCCCTGCCGCAGCTCACCGAGCTGGTCCGCACCCAGGCCGCCGTGGTGCTCGGCTACCCGGCCGGCCGGCCGCTGCCCGAGCGGACCTTCCGCGACCTCGGCTTCGACTCGCTCACCGCCGTCGAGCTGCGCAACCGGCTCACCGCCGAGACGGGCCTGACCCTGCCCGCCACCCTCGTCTTCGACCACCCCACCGTCGCCGAGCTGGCCACCCACCTGCACGGGCTGACCAACCGGCTGCACGGGCTGACCGCCGGCCACACCCCCGGCGAGGTCGTCGCCGACGGTGCCGGCACCCACCGCGAGCCCGTCGCCATCGTCGCGATGAGCTGCCGGTTCCCCGGCGGGGTCAGCTCACCCGAGCAGCTGTGGGACCTCCTCGCCGGCGGCACCGACGCGATGACCCTGATGCCCGGCGAGCGCGGCTGGAACGTCGCCGAGCTGTACCACCCCGACCCCGAGCACCTCGGCACCAGCTACGTGCGGGAGGGCGGCTTCGTCGCCGGGGCCGGCGAGTTCGACCCCGCGTTCTTCGGCATCTCCCCCCGCGAGGCCCTCGCCATGGACCCGCAGCAGCGGCTGCTGCTGGAGGCCACCTGGGAGGCGTTCGAGCGGGCCCGATTCGACCCGACCGCGCTGCGCGGCAGCCGCACCGGGGTGTACGTCGGCACCAACGGCCAGGACTACGGTTCGCTGCTGATGGCCGCCGGGGACGTCGACGAGAACTACCTCGCCACGGGCACCTCCGCCAGTGTCATCTCCGGGCGGCTGTCGTACACCTTCGGGTTGCACGGCCCCGCCGTCACCGTCGACACGGCGTGCTCGTCGTCGCTGGTCGCCCTGCACCTCGCCGCGCAGGCGCTCCAGGCGGGGGAGTGCGACCTGGCGCTGGCCGGCGGCGCCACCGTGATGGCCACCCCGGGCATCTTCGTCGGCTTCTCCCGGCAGCGCGGGCTGGCCGCCGACGGCCGGTGCAAGCCGTTCGCCGGGGCCGCCGACGGCACCGGCTGGGGCGAGGGCGTCGGCCTGCTGGTGCTCCAGCGGCTCTCCGACGCCCGCCGCGACGGCAACCCCGTCCTCGCGATCGTGCGGGGCAGCGCCGTCAACCAGGACGGCGCGTCCAACGGGCTGACCGCCCCGAACGGGCCCGCCCAGCAGCGGGTCATCCGGCAGGCCCTGGCCAACGCCGGGCTCACCGCCGACCAGGTCGACGCCGTGGAGGCGCACGGCACCGGCACCACCCTCGGCGACCCGATCGAGGCGCAGGCGCTGCTGGCGACGTACGGGCAGGACCGGCCCGCCGACCGTCCCCTGTGGCTGGGCTCGATCAAGTCGAACGTCGGCCACACCCAGGCCGCCGCCGGCGTCGCCGGGATCATCAAGATGGTCCTCGCGATGCGGCACGGGGTGCTGCCGCCCACCCTGCACGTCGACGCGCCCACCCCGCACGTCGACTGGTCCGCCGGCAGCGTCGCGCTGCTCACCGAGGCCCGCCCGTGGGAGCCCGCCGACGGCGTCCGCCGCGCCGGCGTCTCCTCGTTCGGCATCAGCGGCACCAACGTGCACACCATCCTCGAACAGGCCCCCGAGGCCCCCGAGGCCACCGAGGGAGCGCAGGCGGGACCGGCCCGGGAGCTGCCCTGGGTGCTGTCCGGGCGCACCGCCGCCGCCCTCACCGCCCGCGCCCGCGACCTCGGCGCCCACCTCGACACCGTCGCCGACGTCGCGCTCGCCGATGTCGGCTGGTCCCTCGTGGACACCCGCGCCGCCCACGACCACCGGGCCGTCGTCTTCGCCGCCGACCGCGCCGGCCTGACCGCCGCGCTGGGCGCGCTCGCCGCCGGCCGGCCCGCCCCGGACACCGTCACCGGCACCGGTACGCCCGGCGAGGTGGCCTTCGTCTTCCCCGGCCAGGGCTCCCAGTGGGCCGGCATGGCCGCCGAACTCCTCGACACCGCCCCCGTCTTCGCCGACGCGTTCGCCGCCTGCGCCGAGGCCCTGCGCCCGTACGTCGACTGGTCGCCCGTCGACGTGGTGCGCGGCGCACCCGACGCCCCGTCCCTGGAGCGCGTGGACGTCGTCCAGCCCACCCTGTTCGCCGTCGGCGTCTCCCTCGCCGCCCTCTGGCAGTCGTACGGGGTCCGCCCCGCCGCCGTCGTCGGCCACTCGCAGGGCGAGATCGCCGCCGCGTACGTCGCCGGGGCCCTCACCCTCGACGACGCGGCGGCCGTGGTCGCCCTGCGCAGCCGGATCATCGCCGGCATCGCCGGGGACGGCGGCATGGTCTCCGTCGCCACCACCGCCGACGAGGCCACCGCCACCATCGCCCGGTGGGACGGCCGCGTCGCGCTCGCCGCCGTCAACGGCCCCACCTCCGTCGTCGTCTCCGGCGACTCCGCCGCCCTCGACGAACTCGTCGCCCACTACGAGGCCCGTGAGACCCGGGTCCGGCGGGTGCCCGTCGACTACGCCTCCCACTCCGCGCACGTCGAGCCGCTGCGCGAGCAGCTCCTCGAACTGCTCGCCGGGCTGGCCCCCCGCAGCAGCGAGATCCGGTTCCGGTCCACCGTGATCGGCGACTGGCTCGACACCGCCGGTCTCGACGCCGACTACTGGTACCGCAACCTGCGCCAGACCGTCGGATTCGACGAGGCGGTGCGCAGCCTCGTCGCCGCCGGCTACCAGACGTTCGTCGAGGTCAGCGCCCACCCGGTGCTCACCATGGCGGTGCAGGAGAGCGTCGAGCTGGCCGCCGCCGACCCGGCCGCGGTCACCGTCACCGGCACCCTGCGGCGCAACGAGGGCGACCTCGGCCGGTTCCACCGGGCCGCCGCCGAGGTCTTCACCGGGGGTACGCCCGTCGACTGGCGACCCGCGTACGCCGGGCTGCCCGCGCGCCGCCGCGACCTGCCCACGTACCCGTTCCAGCGGCAGCTCTACTGGCCGCGACCCGCCGCCACCACCGCCCCGACAGCCGGGACCGCCGGACCCGCCGCCGCCGACGAGTCCGACGCCCGGTTCTGGGCCGCCGTCGAGGCCGGCGACCTGGCCGCGCTCACCGCCGAGCTCGCCGACGCCACCGCCACCGCCGACGGGACCGGCGGCGGTACCGTGCCCGAGGCGGCGTTCGCCGACGTGCTGCCCGCCCTGAGCGCCTGGCGACGCCGGCACCGCGACCAGGCCACCATCGACTCGTGGCGGTACCGCGACGCCTGGCTTCCCGTCGCCGGAGACGGCGGTGTCGAGCCCGCCCTCACCGGCACCTGGTGGCTGGTCACCGGCCCCGACGACACCGGCCCCGACGGCACCGGCACGGACACCGGCACCGACGGCAGCGCCTCCGGCTCGGCCGGCACCGGCCTGGCCGCGTTCGCCCGCGACGCCCTCGCCCGGCGCGGCGCGTCGGTCGTACCCGTGGCCCTGGCCGGCGAGCGGACCGACCGCGACGCCCTCGCGGCCCGGCTGCGCGACCTCGCCGCCGCCCACCCGGCCGCCGGGATCGTCTCCCTGCTCGCCCTCGACGCGACGCCCACGCCCGCCCACCCCCACGTGCCCGTCGGCTTCGCCGCCACCGTCACCCTCACCCAGGCCCTCGGCGACGCGGGCGTCCGCGCCCCACTGTGGGCGCTGACCTGCGGAGCGGTCTCCACCGACCCCGCCGACTCGCTGCCGCACCCCGGGCAGCAGCTCGCCTGGGGCTTCGGCCGGGTCGCCGCCCTCGAACACCCCGACCGCTGGGGTGGCCTCGTCGACCTGCCCGCCGACCCGGACGACACCACCGGCCGCCGCCTCGCCCGCGTCCTCGCCGGCTCGGACGGGGAGGATCAGGTGGCCCTGCGCCGGGCCGGCGCGTTCGGCCGGCGGCTGCTGCGCGCCCCGCTCGGCGACGCCCCCGCCACCCGCACGTGGCGGCCCTCCGGCACCGCCCTCGTCACCGGCGGCACCGGCGCGCTCGGCGGGCACATGGCCCGCTGGCTCGCCGCCAACGGCGCGTCCCACCTGGTGCTGCTCAGCCGGCGCGGCCGGCAGGCCGAGGGGATCGCCGAGCTGGAGGCCGAGCTGACCGGGCTCGGCGCCCGGGTCACCGTGGCCGCCTGCGACGCCGGCGACCGCGACGCCCTCGCCGCCGTCATCGCCGACCTGCCGGCCGAACACCCGCTCACCGCCGTGGTGCACACCGCCGCCGTACTCGACGACTCGGTCATCGACTCGCTCACCCTCGACCAGGTCGACCACGCGCTCAGCGCCAAGGTCACCGCCGCGCTCAACCTGCACGAGCTGACCCGCGACCACGACCTCGACGCGTTCGTCCTGTTCTCCTCCATGGCCGGCACCGTCGGCAGCTCCGGCGTCGGCAACTACGCGCCCGGCAACGCGTTCCTCAACGCCCTCGCCGAGCACCGGCGTGGCCTCGGCCTGCCCGCCACCTCCATCGGCTGGGGCGCGTGGGGCGGCGGCGGCATGGCCGAGGGCGACTTCGGCCGGATGCTGCACCGCCACGGCGCGCCCGAGATGCACCCCCGGCTCGCCGTCGCCGCGCTGCACCAGGCCGTCGAGCACGACGAGACGTACCTGACGATCTCCCACATCGCCTGGGACCGGTTCTACGTCGCGTTCACCGCCACCCGGCCCGGGCCGCTGATCGCCGAGATCCCCGACGCGCAGCAGCTCGCCGCCGGCAAGGGCCTCGCCGAGGCGAAGGAGACCGACGAGACCGGCCCCGCCGCCGCGTTCACCCGGATGAGCGCCGACGAGCGCCGCGCCGCGCTGCTCGACCTGGTCCGTGGCCAGGCGGCCACCGTCCTCAAGTACGCCGGCGGCGACGCCGTCGACCCGCACCACGCGTTCCGGGACCTCGGCTTCGACTCGGTGACCGCCGTCGAGCTGCGCAACCGGCTCGCCACCGCCACCGGGCTGCGCCTGCCGGTGACCCTCGTCTTCGACTACCCCACCCCCACCGTCCTCGCCCGGCACCTGCACGAGGAACTCGGCGGCGCGGCCGAGGCGGCGACGCACACCACGTCCGTGCCGCTCACCGACGACGAGCCCGTCGCCATCGTCGCCATGTCCTGCCGGTTCCCCGGCGGGGCCGTCGACCCCGAACGGTTCTGGCAGATGCTGCACGCCGGCCGCGACGCCGTGTCCGACCTGCCCGGCGATCGCGGCTGGGACGTCGACCGGCTGTACGACCCCGACCCCTATTCCGCCGGCACCTCCTACGTCCGCAGCGGCGCCTTCCTCTATGAGGCGGCCGACTTCGATGCGGCTTTCTTCGGCATTTCGCCCCGTGAGGCGATGGCGATGGATCCGCAGCAGCGGTTGTTGTTGGAGGCGTCGTGGGAGGTGGTGGAGCGGGCAGGGGTTGATCCGGCGGGGTTGCGGGGTTCGCGAACAGGGGTGTTCGTGGGCACGAATGGCCAGGACTATGGGGCCCTGCTGATGGTGGCCGTGGACGACGTGGAGGGGTTCGCGGGCACGGGGAATGCCGCGAGTGTGGTGTCGGGTCGGGTGGCGTACGCGTTGGGGTTGGAGGGGCCGGCGGTGTCGGTGGACACGGCGTGTTCGTCGTCCCTCGTCGCTCTGCACCTGGCGGTGCAGGCGTTGCGGCGGGGTGAGTGTGATCTCGCGCTGGCCGGCGGCGTCACCGTGATGGCCACGCCGGGGCTGTTCGTGGAGTTCTCCCGGCAGCGCGGGCTGGCCGCCGACGGCCGGTGCAAGGCGTTCGCGGAGGGCGCGGATGGCACGGGGTGGGGTGAGGGTGTCGGGGTGCTGCTGGTGGAGCGGCTGTCGGACGCCCGTCGTAACGGGCACCGGGTCCTGGCGGTGGTGCGGGGCAGCGCGGTGAACCAGGACGGTGCGTCGAACGGGTTGACGGCACCGAATGGTCCGTCGCAGCAGCGGGTGATCCGGCAGGCCCTGGCGAATGCCCGGCTGTCCACCATGGAGGTGGACGTGGTGGAGGCGCACGGCACGGGCACGACCCTGGGTGACCCGATCGAGGCGCAGGCGCTGCTGGCCACCTACGGCCAGGGCCGCGAGACGCCGCTGCTGCTCGGCTCCGTGAAGTCCAACATCGGCCACACCCAGGCGGCGGCTGGCGTGGCCGGGATCATCAAGATGGTCCTGGCCATGCAGGAGGGTGTCGTCCCGGCGACGCTGCACGTGGACGCGCCGTCGCCGCACGTCGACTGGTCGGCGGGTGCGGTGGAGTTGGCCACCGAGGCCACCCCGTGGCCCGAGACCGGCCGCACGCGGCGGTCGGCCGTGTCGTCGTTCGGCATCTCCGGCACCAATGCCCACGTCATCCTCGAAGTGCCCGACGATCTGCCTGCCTCCGCCGACGCCGGCCCCGAAGGCGACGCGGCGCGCGGCCAGGGCCTCGTCGGCTCCGACGTGACGGTGTGGCCGGTGTCGGCGCGGTCGAAGGCCGCTGTCGCCGGTCAGGCCGCCCGGCTGGCCCGGCACCTGCGCGAGCGCGGCGACGTGGACCCGGCGGCGGTCGGCTGGTCCCTGGCGACGACGCGGTCGACGTTCGACCAGCGGGCGTCGGTCGTCGGCTCGGGGGTCGAGGAGCTGCTGTCCGGTCTGGATGCCCTGGCGAATGGTGTGCCGGCGGGCAACGTGGTCGGTGGCGTCGCTTCGGGTCACGGTTCCGGTCCGGTGTTCGTGTTTCCGGGTCAGGGTGCGCAGTCGGTGGGGATGGCGGCTGGTCTGGTCGGTCGTGCGCCGGTGTTCGACGCGCGTCTGGGGGAGTGTCAGCGTGCCCTGGCCCCGTTCCTGGACGTGGATCTGGTGTCGGTGTTGACGGGTGGGGATGAGTCGTGGTTGGCGCGGGTGGAGGTGGTGCAGCCGGTCCTGTGGGCTGTCGGCATCGCCCTGGCCGCGGTGTGGGAGCACGTGGGTGTGGTGCCGGCGGCGGTGGTGGGTCACTCGCAGGGTGAGATCGGTGCGGCGTGTGTGGCGGGGATCCTGTCCCTCGACGACGCGGCGAAGACGGTCGCCCTGCGGTCGCGGGCTCTGGCCGTGCTGCGGGGTAGCGGTGCGATGGCGTCGGTGGACCTGTCAGTCGGCGCGGTGACCGAGCGCCTGTCCGGGTTCCCGGCTGTGGGTGTGGCCGCCGTGAACGGCCCGTCGACGGTGGTGGTGTCCGGGCCGCCGCAGCCGGTCGCCGATCTGGTGGACGCCTGTCAGGCCGACGGGGTGCGGGCGCGCCTGATTCCGGTGGACTACGCGTCGCATTCCCCGTCCGTGCAGGACGTCGCGGAGCGGTTGCGGGCGGACCTGGCCGACGTCGCCCCGCAGCCGGGCCGGGTCCGGCTGGTGTCGACGCTGACGGGTGACTGGGTCGACCCGGTGTCGATGACGGCCGACTACTGGTACGACAATCTGCGGCGGACGGTGCAGTTCGATGCGGCGGTCCGCGTCGCCGTGGCCGCCGGGCACACCACGTTCGTGGAGATGTCACCGCATCCGGTGTTGACGATGCCGGTGACGGCGATCCTCGACGACGCGGGCACGGCCGGGCACACGCTGGGTAGCCTGCGGCGGGGTGACGACGATCCGGCGCGGCTGCTGACCAACCTCGCGACCGCGCACGCGGTCGGCCTGCCCGTGGACCTGACGAGGGTCCTCGCCGCGGCCGGCACCGTCGACCTGCCCACGTACGCGTTCGACCGGGGCCGGTTCTGGCCCACCAAGGCCGAGCTGGCCGGCGCGGAGGAGACCCCGAGCGGCGTCGACTCCGCGTTCTGGGCGGCCGTCGAGCAGGAGGACCTGGCGGCGCTCGCGGAACTCACCGCGCAGGACGCCACCGACTCTCTCGAACGGCTCGGCGCGGCCCTGCCGGTGCTCGCCTCCTGGCGGCGGCAGCAGCGCGAACGGACCATCCTGGACGACCTGCGCTACCGCGCCGTCTGGCAGCCGTACACCGGCACGCCCGTCAACTTCCTCTCCGGCGCCTGGTGGGTCGTCGCCGACGAGCGCCACGCGGGGGAGGGTGAGGCGGCCGTCGCCGAGCTGACCCGCCGGGGCGCCGACGTCCGGCTGGTGCTGCTGCCCGAGGAACTGACCGACCGCGCCGCCGTCGCCGCACACCTGACCGCCGCGACCCGCTCCGCCGACGGCGGCCGGGCCCCCGCCGACGGGGTGCTCTCGCTGCTCGCCCTCGCCGACGGCGCGGTCGACGACACCCAGCCGGTGCCGCCGTTCCTCGTCCGGTCCCTCGCCCTGATCCAGGCCCTCGGTGACCTCGACATGGCCGCGCCGCTGTGGTGCGTCACCCGGGGCGCGGCCGGCACCACGCGGGGCGGGACCGTGGACCGGCCGGAGCAGTCGCTGCTGTGGGGCCTCGGCCGGGTCGTCGCCCTGGAACATCCCGAGCGGTGGGGCGGCCTGGTCGACGTGCCGGCAACCCTCGACGACCACGGCTGGGACCTGCTCTGCGCCGCCCTCGCCGGCCTCGACGGCGAGGACCAGGTCGCCGTCGACGGGGCCACGATCCTCGTCCGCCGGTTGGTCCGGGCCACCGGCGGGGCCCCCGCCGCCGACGAGCCCGACCACCGGGGCACCACCCTCGTCACGGGCGGCACCGGGGCGCTCGGCGCGGAGGTGGCCCGCTGGCTGGCCGCCCGGGGCGCCGAGCACCTGCTGCTGGTGAGCCGGCGGGGCGCGGACGCCCCGGGCGCCGCCGAGCTGGCCCGGGAGCTGACCGGGGCGGGCGCGCGGGTCACCGTCGCCGCCTGCGACGTCGCCGACCGGGCCGCCCTCGCGAAGCTGCTCGCCGAGGTGCCCGCCGACGCGCCACTGACCGCCGTCGTGCACGCGGCCGGCGCCCTGGACGACGGGGTCCTCGACGGGCTCACCGCCGACCGGATCGCCGGCGTCCTGCGGCCCAAGGTGCTCGGCGCGCTGCACCTGCACGAGCTGACCGTCGGCCGGGAGCTGCGGGCATTCGTGCTGTTCTCCGCCATGGCCGGGCAGCTCGGTGCCGCCGGGCAGGGCAGCTACGCCGCCGCGAACGCGTACCTCGACGCGCTGGCCGAGCAGCGGCACCGGCAGGGCCTGCCGGCCACGTCGGTCGCCTGGGGACCGTGGGCGGCCGGCGGGATGGCCACCGCCGACCCGGCCGTGGAGGAGCGCCGCCGCCGCACCGGCGTCGCCCGCCTCGACACCGGCCCCGCGCTCGCCGCGCTCGCCCACTGCGTGGCCCGGCGCGAGCCGGCGACGTTGGTGGCCGGCATCGACTGGGCCCGGTACGTGCCCGGCTTCGTCGCCGTCCGGCGTAGCCCGCTGCTCGCCGGCATCGCCGAAGCGCAGCAGGCCGCCGCCGCGCAGGCCGACGACGCCGGCACGAACGCCGAGAACCTCGCCGCGCTGCTCGCCGGGCAGACCGAGGCCGAGCGGCGCAAGACCCTCCTCGACCTGGTACGCGGCCAGGCCGCGGCCGTGCTCGGGCACGCCTCGATGGACGCCGTCGAACCCGACCGGGCGTTCCGGGAACTCGGCTTCGACTCGCTGACCGCCGTGGAACTGCGCAACCGGCTCACCGCGGCGACCGGCGTCCGGCTGCCCGCCACGGTCGTCTTCGACTACCCGACCGCCGCCGGCCTCGCCGATTACGTGCGGGCGGCGATCGTCGACGGCGGGGTGGTCGGCGTCGCCCCGGTCTTCGGGGAGCTGGACAGGTTGGAGGCGGCGCTCACCGGCTCGGTGCCGGACCGCAGCGCCCGGATCCGGATCACCGAACGGCTGCGGGCGCTGCTGGCCTCCCTCAACGCCGACGAAGCCCCGGCGGGCGGGGGCGGGGAAACCGTCGCCGAGAAGCTCCAGGACGCCACGCCCGACGAGGTCTTCGACTTCATCGACCGGGAGCTGGGGGTGTCCTGACGTGAACGCTGCCGGGTCGAGGGGCCAACACGGGTCGAGGGGCCAACACGGGTCGACGGGTCAACACAAGGAGTGGGCGGTCCATGGCTGACGAGGCGAAGCTTCTCGACTACCTCAAGCGGGTCACCGCCGACCTGCACCAGGTGCGGCAGCGCCTGCGCGAGGTGGAGGCCGGCGAGCAGGAACCGGTCGCCATCGTCTCCATGAGCTGCCGCTTCCCCGGCGGGGTGCGGTCGCCGGAGGACCTGTGGGACGTCGTCGCGTCCGGCCGGGACGTGGTCGGCGACTTCCCCGCCGACCGGGGCTGGGACCTGGGGTCGCTCTACGACGCCGACGGCGAGCGGTCCGGCGCCTCGTACACCCGGCAGGGCGGCTTCGTCCACGACCTGGCGGACTTCGACCCGGGCTTCTTCGCGATCTCGCCCCGCGAGGCCCTGGCCATGGACCCGCAGCAGCGCTGGCTGCTGGAGACCTCGTGGGAGGTCTTCGAGCGGGCCGGCATCGACCCGCACTCGCTGCGCGGCAGCCGCACCGGCGTCTTCGCCGGCTCCACCGGCCAGGACTACGGCGGCGTGCTGATGGGTGCCGCGCAGGGCCTGGAGGGGCACCTGATGACCGGCAACGCCGGCAGCGTCGTCTCCGGCCGGATCTCCTACACCTTCGGCCTGGAGGGCCCGGCGGTCACCGTCGACACCGCCTGCTCGTCCTCCCTGGTCGCCCTGCACCTCGCCGGGCAGGCCCTGCGGCAGCGGGAGTGCACCCTCGCCGTCGTCGCCGGGGTCACCGCCATGTGCACCCCGGCCGCGTTCGTCGAGTTCTCCCGGCAGCGCGGCCTGGCCGCCGACGGCCGGTGCAAGGCGTTCGCCGCCGCCGCCGACGGCACCGGCTGGTCCGAGGGTGTCGGCGTGCTGCTGCTGGAGCGGCTCTCCGACGCGCAGCGCAACGGCCACCCCATCCTCGCCGTGGTGCGGGGCAGCGCCGTCAACCAGGACGGCGCGTCCAACGGGCTGAGCGCCCCCAACGGGCCGTCGCAGCAGCGGGTGATCCAGCAGGCCCTCGCCAACGCCGGCCTCGCCGCCGGCGGCGTCGACGTGGTGGAGGCGCACGGCACCGGCACCCGCCTCGGCGACCCGATCGAGGCGCAGGCGCTGCTGGCCACGTACGGGCAGGACCGGGGCGATGCCGCGCCACTGCTGCTCGGCTCGATCAAGTCCAACCTCGGGCACGCGCAGGCCGCCGCCGGCGTCGCCGGTCTGATCAAGATGGTGCTGGCGATGCGGCACGGCGTCGTACCGCCCACCCTGCACGTCGACGCACCCACCCCCCAGGTCGACTGGGACGCCGGCTCCGTCGAGCTGGTCACCGAGGCCACCCCGTGGCCCGCCGTCGCGCGGCCCCGCCGGTCGGCGGTGTCGTCGTTCGGGGTGTCCGGCACCAACGCGCACGTCATCGTCGAGCAGGCCCCGGCCACCGAGCCCGCCCCGGCCGACGCGGCGCCGCCGGTGGACCGGCCGGTCGTACCGGTGGTGGTGTCGGCCCGCGACGCCGCCGCGCTCGCCGCCCAGGCCGGCCGCTGGGCCGCCCGGCTGGGAGCCGACGCCGACCTGCGCCCCCTCGACGTCGCCTTCTCGTCGGTCACCGGCCGCTCCACCCTGGACCACCGGGCCGTCGTGGCCGCCACCGGCCGCGCCGACGTCGTCGCCGGCCTGCGGGCCCTCGCGGCCGGGGACCCTTCGGGCGCGGTGGTGGGCCGGGCCGCCGACCGGGGTCCGCTCGCGGTGCTCTTCTCCGGTCAGGGCGCCCAGCGCACCGGCATGGGCCGGCAGTTGTCCGGCACGTTCCCGGGTTTCGCCACCGCCCTGGACGAGGTGTGCGGTCACCTGGATCCGCTGCTGCCGCAGCCACTCAAGCCGGTGCTGTTCGCGGCGGAGGGCTCCGCCGAGGCCGAGCTGCTGGACCAGACGGTGTTCACGCAGGCGGGCCTGTTCGCGGTCGAGGTGGCGTTGTTCCGTCTCGTGGAGTCGTTCGGGGTCACCCCGGACTTCGTCGGCGGGCACTCGGTCGGGGAGATCACCGCCGCGCACGTCGCCGGGGTGCTGACCCTCGCCGACGCGTGTCAGCTCGTGGCCGCCCGGGGTCGGCTCATGCAGGCGCTGCCGGCCGGCGGCGGGATGCTCGCCGTCAACGCGGCCGAGGCCGACGTGGCCGAGTCCCTGCACGGTCGCGCCGACGTCGGAATCGCCGCCGTCAACGGCCCCACCTCCGTCGTCGTCTCCGGTGCCGTCGAGGCCGTCGACGAGATCGATGGGGCGTGGCGTGAACGCGGCGTGCGCACCCGCCGGCTCACCGTGAGTCACGCGTTCCACAGCCCCCTGATGGAGCCGATGCTCGCCGAGTTCCGGGCGGTGCTGGCGACGCTCACCTTCGCCGAGCCCGCGTTGCCGGTGGTGTCGAACGTGACCGGGGCCCTCGCCGGCGGCGACGACCTGCGCACCGCCGACTACTGGGTGCGGCACGTCCGCGAGGCCGTCCGCTACGCCGACGGGATCGCCGCCCTGCGCGCCGCCGGCGCGGACACGTACCTGGAGATCGGGCCGTCCAGCGTGCTCACCGCGCTGACCGCCGACGTCCTGCCCGACGCCGAGGGCGTGCTCGCCGTCGCCGCCGGACGCAGGGACCGGCCGGAGGCGGACGCCCTGCTCGCCGCCCTCGCCGAGCTGCACGTGCACGGCGTCGGAGTGGACTGGCGGCCGTGGTTCGCCGGCACCGGTGCCACCCGGGTCGACCTGCCCACGTACGCGTTCCAGCACCAGCGGTACTGGCCCGAGGCGGGTGCCGGGTGGACCGGCGACGTCACCGCCGTCGGGCTGCGCCCCGCCCAGCACCCCCTGCTCGGCGCGGCCGTCGGCGTCGCCCACGCCGAGGGCTTCCTGTTCACCGGGCGGCTCGCCCGGCGTACCCACCCGTGGATCTGTGACCACGTCGTCTTCGATACCGTGCTGCTGCCCGGCACCGGCTTCGTCGAGCTGGCCCTCCAGGCCGGCGCGCACGTCGGCGCGGACCACGTCCGCGAGCTGACCCTGGAGTCGCCGCTGATCCTGCCGGAGACCGGCGGCGTCGACATCCAACTGTGGATCGGCCCCGCCGACGACACCGGCTGCCGGTCCGTCTCCCTGCACTCCGCCGCCGACGGCGAACCGGCCGAGGACGGCGGCGAGCGGGCCTGGACCCGCAACGCCAGCGGCGTACTCGCCGGCGGCCCGGCCACCCCGAGCGGCCCGCCCGGCTGGTCCGACCTGACCGCCTGGCCGCCCCCGGGCGCCGTCGAGGTCCCCACCGACGACCTGTACCTCAACCTCGCCGCCCAGGGCTACGACTACGGCCCGTCCTTCATCGCGCTGCGCTCCGCCTGGCGGCGCGGCGACGACCTCTTCGCCGAGCTGGCCCTGCCGGAGACCCCGGCCGCCGAAGCCGGCGGGTACGGCCTGCACCCGGCGCTGCTCGACGCCGCCCTGCACACCCTCGGCCTCACCACCGCGACCGGCGAGGCGTCCGGCGCGGACGTGCCGCCCGGCTACGGTCGGCTGCCGTTCTCCTGGAACGACGTCGCCCTGCACGCGGCCGGCGCGGCGGCAGCCCGGGTCCGCGTCTCGCACACCGGCACCGACAGCGTCTCCCTGCTGCTCGCCGACGTCGACGGCGCGCCGATCATCTCCGTCGGCTCCCTCGTGCTGCGGCCCGTCTCCGCCGACCAGCTCCGCGTCGCCTCCGGCGGCACCGAGTCGCTGTACCGCATCGAGTGGGCCCCGCTCGCCCTGGCCGCCGCCCCGTCGGCCACGGGCTGGGCGGTCGTCGGCGCCGCCCCCGGCCTCGCCGACGCGCTCGCCGCCACCGGGACGGCCGTCGCCGCGTACCCCGACCTGGCGGGCCTGACCGCCGCGCTGGACGCCGGCACGGACGCGCCCGGCGTGCTGGTCGTGCCGTTCCTCGACCCGCCGGCCAGCGACGACGTGCCCCGGGCCGTCGCCGAGGTCACCCACCGGGCGCTCGACGTGTTGCAGCGGTTCCTCGCCGACGACCGGTACGCCACCTCCCGGCTCGTCGTGCTCACCCGGGGCGCCGTCGCCACCGCCGCCGCCGACCTGACCGACCTGGCCGGCGCGGCCGTCATCGGCCTGGTCCGCTCCGCGCAGTCGGAGAACCCCGACCGGCTCCAGCTGGTCGACGTCGACGACCCGGCCGGCTGTGCCGCCGCCCTGGTCCCGGCCGTCGGCACCGACGAGCCGCAGGTCGTGATCCGCTCCGGCGTCGCCGCCGGGGCCCGGCTCACCCGCGTGCCGGCCCCCGCCGAGCCGCCCGCCGCCCCGTTCGACGGCGACGGGACCGTGCTCGTCACCGGTGCCACCGGCACCCTCGGGCAGCTCATGGCCCGGCACCTCGTCACCGTCCACGGCGTCCGGCACCTCGTCCTCACCAGTCGGCGCGGCCGGGCCGCCGCCGGAATCCCCGAGCTCTGCGCCGAACTGGCCGGGCTCGGCGCGACCGTCACCGCCGCCGCCTGCGACGTCGCCGACCGGGACGCCGTCGCCGGCCTGCTCGCCGCCATCCCCGCCGCGCACCCGCTCACCGCCGTCGTCCACGCCGCCGGGGTACGCGACGACGGCGTCATCTCCTCGCTCACCCCCGAGCGGATGGACGGCGTGCTGCGGCCCAAGGTCGACGCCGCCTGGCACCTGCACGAGCTGACCGCCGGCCTCGACCTGAAGGCGTTCGTCTCGTACTCGTCGCTCGCCGCCACCGCCGGCGGCCCCGGCCAGGGCAACTACGCCGCCGCCAACGCGTTCCTCGACGGCCTCGCCCAGCACCGCAAGGCGCGCGGCCTAGCCGCACTCACCCTCGCCTGGGGCCTGTGGGCCGACCGCAGCGGCATGACCACCGAGCTGGACGACGTCCACCTCAACCGGATCTCCCGCTCCGGCGTCGCCGCCATGGAGGCCGAGGAAGGGCTGGCCCTCTTCGACGCCGCCTGCCGCCGCTCCGACGCCGCCCTCGTCCCCGCCCGCCTCGACCTCGCCGCGATGAAGGTGCAGTTCGCCGGGGGCAGCATCCCGCCGCTGTACCGGGCCCTGATCCGCACCCCCGCCCGCGCCGCCGCCGCGACCACCGGCGCGTCCCTGGTCCAGCAGCTCGCCGCGCTCGGCGACGCCGACCGGGTCGCCGCCCTCGTGGAGATCGTCCGGGGCCAGGCCGCCGCCGTGCTCGGCTACCCCGACCCGGCCGCGATCGAGCCCCGCCGGGCGTTCAGCGAGTTCGGCTTCGACTCGCTCACCGCCGTCGAGATGCGCAACCGCCTCAACAACGCGTTCGGGATGCGGCTGCCCGCCACCCTCGTCTTCGACTACCCCACCCCGGCCGACCTCGCGGCCCACCTCGGCACGGAGATCGCCGGCACGCCGGTGCCCGTGCGGCCCGCCACCACCGCCGTGGCGGTCGGCGACGACGAGCCCCTCGCCATCATCGGCATGGCGTGCCGGCTCCCCGGCGGCGTGTGGTCCCCCGACGACCTGTGGCGGCTCGTCGCCGACGGCGTCGACGCGGTCACCGACCTGCCCACCGACCGGGGCTGGGACCTCGACGCCCTCTACAGCCCCGACCCCGACGCCAGCGGCACCTTCTACGCCCGGGGCGGCGGGTTCCTGCGTGGCGTCGACCGGTTCGACCCCGGCTTCTTCGGCATCAGCCCCCGCGAGGCCCTCGCCATGGACCCGCAGCAGCGGCTGCTGCTGGAGACCACCTGGGAGTCCTTTGAAAGCGCCGGCATCGACCCGGCCACGGTGCGGGGCAGCAGCACCGGCGTGTTCGTCGGCACCAGCGGCCAGGACTACGGCACCCTGCTCGCATACTCGCCGGAGGCCGCCGAGGGCTACATGTTGACCGGGATGACCAGCAGCGTCATCTCCGGTCGGGTGGCGTACACGTTCGGCCTGGAGGGGCCGGCGGTCTCCCTCGACACCGCCTGCTCGTCGTCGCTGGTCGCCCTGCACTGGGCCGGGCAGGCGCTGCGGCGCGGCGAGTGCGAGATGGCCCTCGCCGGCGGTGTGATGGTGATGGCCACCCCGACCGCGTTCGTCGAGTTCTCCCGCCAGCGCGGGCTGGCCGCCGACGGCCGGTGCAAGTCGTTCGCCGCGTCGGCGGACGGGACGGGCTGGTCCGAGGGCGTCGGGATGCTCCTCGTGCAGCGGCTCTCCGCCGCCCGCCGGCAGGGCCGGCACGTGCTCGCCGTGGTACGCGGCACCGCCGTCAACTCCGACGGCGCGTCGAACGGGTTGACGGCGCCGAACGGTCCGTCGCAGCAGCGGGTGATCCGGCAGGCCCTGGCCACCGCACAGTTGTCCACTGTGGACGTGGATGTGGTGGAGGCGCACGGCACGGGCACGACGCTCGGTGATCCGATCGAGGCGCAGGCGTTGCTGGCCACGTATGGGCAGGGTCGGGAGACGCCGCTGCTGTTGGGGTCGATCAAGTCGAACATCGGGCATGCGCAGGCGGCGGCGGGTGTGGCGGGGGTGATCAAGGTGGTGCAGGCGATGCGGCACGGGGTGGTGCCGGCGACGCTGCACGTGGATGAGCCGTCGCCGCACATCGACTGGTCGGCGGGTGCGGTGGAGCTGGTGACGGAGGCGACCCCGTGGCCGGTGGTGGACCGGCCGCGTCGGGCGGCGGTGTCGTCGTTCGGCATTTCCGGCACCAACGCCCACGTCATCCTCGAACAGGGCGACGAGCCGGCCGCGTCGGCCGGGGCCTGCTCGCCGGGCCTGGTCGCCGCTGACGTGGCGGTGTGGCCGGTGTCGGCGCGGTCGCGGGCCGCCCTCGCCGGGCAGGCCGCCCGGTTGGCCGCGTACGTGCGGGAGCACGGGGACGTGGACCCGGCGGCGGTCGGTTGGTCCCTCGCCACCACCCGCACCACGTTCGACCACCGGGCGTCGGTCGTCGGGTCGAGCGTGGACGAGCTGCTCGCCGGTCTGGATGCTCTGGCGTCCGGCTCTCCGGCGGGCAACGTGGTCAGCGGTGTGGCTTCGGGGCACGGGTCCGGTCCGGTGTTCGTGTTTCCGGGTCAGGGTGCGCAGTCGGCGGGGATGGCGGCTGGTCTGGTCGGCCGTACGCCGGTGTTCGACGGGAAGCTGGCCGAGTGTCAGGGGGCCCTCGCCCCCCACCTGGACGTGGACCTGGTCTCCGTGCTTACCGGGGATGACGAGTCGTGGCTGGACCGGGTGGAGGTGGTGCAGCCGGTGCTGTGGGCCGTCGGTGTCGCCCTCGCCGCCGTCTGGCGCGCGGCCGGCGTCGTCCCGGACGCGGTGGTGGGTCATTCGCAGGGTGAGATCGGTGCGGCGTGTGTGGCGGGGATTCTGTCGCTGGAGGATGCGGCGCGGACGGTGGCGTTGCGGTCGCGGGCGTTGGCGGTGTTGCGGGGTAGTGGGGCGATGGCGTCGGTGGATCTGTCGGTCGACGTGGTCAGGGAGCGGCTCCACGGGTTTCCGGGTGTGGGTGTGGCGGCGGTGAATGGTCCGTTGACGGTGGTGGTGTCGGGTCCGCCGGAGTCGGTGGCGGATCTGGTGGATGCGTGTCAGGCGGACGGGGTGCGGGCGCGGTTGATTCCGGTGGATTATGCGTCGCATTCGCCGTCGGTGCAGGATGTGGCGGAGCGGCTGCGTGCCGATCTGGCCGACGTCGCGCCCCAGGCCGGCCATACCCGTCTGGTGTCGACGTTGACGGGTGGCTGGGTCGACCCGGCGTCGATGACTGCGGACTACTGGTACGACAATCTGCGGCAGACGGTGCAGTTCGACGCGGCGATCCGCGTCGCCGTGGCGGCCGGCCACACGACGTTCGTGGAGGTCAGTCCGCATCCGGTGTTGACGATGCCGGTGTCGGCGATTCTCGACGACGCGGGCGTCGCCGGGCACATCCTGGGTAGCCTGCGGCGGGGTGACGACGACCCGACGCGGCTGCTGACGAATCTGGCCAGCGCGTACGCGATCGGCCTGCCCGTCGACCTGACGCGAGTGCTCGCCGAGACCGGCACCGTGCCGCTGCCCACGTACGCGTTCGACCACCAGCGGTTCTGGGTGGAGCCGCCCGTGCACCGGGCGCAGGACGTCGCCTCCGCAGGCCTCCAGGACGCCGGGCACCCGCTGCTCAGCGCCACCCTCACCTTCCCCGACAGCGAGCGGATGGTGTTCACCGGCCGGCTGTCGGTGCGTACCCACCCGTGGCTCGGCGAGCACCGGGTGATGGACAACATCCTGCTGCCCGGCACCGCGTTCGTGGAGCTGGCGACGTACGCCGGCGAGCAGGCCGGCTGCCCGAGGGTGGACGAGCTGACCCTGCTCGCCCCGCTCGTCCTGCCCGAGCTGGGCTCCCTCCAGGTGCAGCTCACCGTGGGTGAACGCGACGACGACGGCCGCCGCGCGGTGCAGCTGCACTCCCGCCCGTACCGGGACGGCTCCGACGAGATCCTCGCCGACGTGGCCTGGACCTGCCACGCCACCGGCCTGCTCGCCCCGGCCCCGACCGACCCGCC
Source organism: Micromonospora sp. NPDC057141 (assembly GCF_042670805.1). Lineage (NCBI taxonomy): Bacteria > Bacillati > Actinomycetota > Actinomycetes > Micromonosporales > Micromonosporaceae > Micromonospora > Micromonospora sp. NPDC057141. The sequence goes on from NZ_JBHUVA010000034.1 coordinate 42,889, forward strand.
CGCCTTCGACCTCGGGGTGTGGCCGCCGCCCGGCGCGACCCGCGTCGACAACGACGACTTCTACTCCGGCATCGAGGCGACCGTCTTCGGCTACGGCCCGGCGTTCCGCGGCCTGCGTGCCGCCTGGACCCGGGGTGACGAGGTGTTCGCCGAGGTGGAACTGCCCGCCGACCACCACGCCGAGGCGGGCCGGTTCGGGGTGCACCCGGCGCTGCTGGACGGCGCGTTGCAGGCCATGTCGATCGGCGGCTTCCTCGGCCGGATGGGCGACGGCGCCGACGCGACCGTGCCCCGGCTGCCGTTCGCCTGGACCGGGGTGTCCCTGCTCGCCGCCGGGGCCACCGCCCTGCGGGTCCGGGTCAGCGCGGCCGGCGAGGTCGGCGTCGCCTTCCAGGTGGCCGACGCCACCGGCGCGCCGGTGCTGCACGCCGAATCGCTGATCATGCGCCGGGTCTCCGGCGACTCCCTCGGCGCGGCCCGCTCCGGCCGGCACGAGTCGCTGTTCCAGGTGGACTGGCCGGTGCTGCCCGTGCCCACCGGCCCCGTGCCGGCGGCCACCCGCTGGGTGGTGCTCGGCGGCGACGACCTGACCCTCAGCGCCGCCTGCGAGTCGGCGGGCGCGCGGGTACGCAGCGACGTCGACCTGGACTCGCTCGGCGACCTGCTCGCCGGGGGCGAACCCGCGCCCGAGGCGGTGATCGTCGCGGTCGGCGGCGGCGGGGACGACGAGGACCCGGCGCTCGCCGCGCAGGCGCGGGCCACGACGCACCGTACCCTCGCGGCGGTGCGGACCTGGCTCGCCGACGACCGGTTCGCCGGGTCCCGGCTGGTGCTGGTCACCCGCGACGCGGTCGCGGCGGGCGAGCAGCCGTCGATCGACCTGCGCCAGGCCCCGGTGTGGGGCCTGCTGCGCACCGCCCAGCTCGAACACCCCGGCCGGCTGCAACTGGTCGACCTCGACGCCGACCCGGCCAGCGCCGCCGCGTTGGCCCCCGCGATGGGCTCCGGCGAGCCGCAGCTCGCGGTGCGGGCCGGTCAGGTGCGCACGCCACGCCTCGGCCGGGTCCCCGCCGGGGTGGAGCCGCTGCCCGGCGGCGTCGACCCCGACGGCACCGTGCTGATCACCGGCGGCACCGGCGTGCTGGGCCGGCTCCTGGCCCGGCACCTGGCCACCACCCACGGCGTGCGGCACCTGCTGCTGGCCGGGCGGCGCGGCGCGGCGGCCGACGGCATCGGCGACCTCGTCGCCGAGCTGGCCGAGGCCGGTACGGAGGTGACCGTCGCCGCCTGCGACGCCGCCGACCCGGACGCCCTCGCGGCGCTGCTGGCCGGGGTGCCCGCCGCGCACCCGCTCACCGCCGTCGTGCATGCCGCCGGTGTCCTCGACGACGGGGTGCTGGAGTCGATGACCCCGGAACGCGTCGACGCGGTGGCCGTGCCGAAGATCGACGCGGCGTGGCACCTGCACCGGCTCACCGCCGGCCCGGACCTCGCCGCGTTCGTGCTGTTCTCCTCGGCGGCGGCCACGCTGGGCAGCGCCGGCCAGGCCAACTACGCGGCGGCCAACGCGTTCCTCGACGCGCTCGCCGCGCACCGGCGGGCCCGGGGGCTGCCCGGCATCTCCCTTGCCTGGGGCCTGTGGGAGCAGGCCAGCGGCATGACAGGCCACCTCGGCGACGCCGACGTGCGGCGCATCGCCGAGCAGGGCGCTGCGGGCCTGGCCACCGGGCAGGCGCTGGACCTCTTCGACGCGGCGTGGCGGCTCGACGCGGCGGCGGTCGTACCGATGCGACTGGACGTGCCGGCGCTGCGCGCCCAAGCCGAGGCGGGCGCCCTCGCGCCGCTGCTGCGGGCCCTGGTCCGGGCGCCGATGCGGCGCTCGGTCGACGCCGGCGCCCGCACCGGCGGGGTGCCGCTCACCCAGCGGCTCGCCGGCCTGGCCGGCCCCGAACGGCTCAAGGTCGTGCTCGACGTGGTCCGGGCGAACATCGCCGCCGTCCTCGGCCACGCCGGTAGCGACGCCATCGACCCGGGCCGGCTCTTCACCGACCTGGGTTTCGACTCGCTCACCGCCGTCGACCTGCGCAACCGGCTCAACGCCCTGTCCGGGCTGCGGCTGCCGGCGACGCTGGTCTTCGACTATCCGACGCCGACCGCGCTCGCCGAGCGGCTGGCCGGCGACATCGCCGCCGAGGCGGCACCCTCCACCCAGCCCATCTTCTCCGGCATCGACACCGTGGAGAGCCTGCTCACCACGATCCCGCTCGACCCGGCGGCCCGGGACCGGTTCACCGCCCGCGTGCGGGACCTGCTCGCCAAGGCGTCCGACCTCGCCGCCGGTCCCGACCCCGAGCAGGACCGGCCCGATCTCGACGCGGCCAGTGACGACGAGATCTTCGACTTCATCAGCAAAGAGTTTGGAATCTCCTGAGATGACCGACTTCCGGATCGAGGCAGGTGCGACCCGATGAGCGACGACAAGCTGCGGTACTTCCTCAAGCGGGTGACCGCCGACCTGCACGACACGAAGCGCAAGCTCCAGACCGTCGAGGCCCGCGATACCGAACCCCTCGCCATCGTCTCGATGAGCTGCCGGTTCCCCGGCGGCGTGCGGTCACCCGAGGACCTGTGGGAGGTCGTCGCCGACGGCCGGGACGCCCTCACCGAGTTCCCGGCAGACCGGGGCTGGGACCTGGAGTCCCTCTACGACCCGGACCCGAACAAGCCGGGCAAGAGCTGCACGCGCGTCGGCGGGTTCCTCGACGACGCCGGGGCGTTCGACCCGACCCTGTTCGGCATCTCGCCGCGCGAGGCCCTTGCGATGGACCCGCAGCAGCGGCTGCTGCTGGAGACCTCGTGGGAGGCCGTCGAGCGGGCCGGCATCGACCCGGTGGAGCTGCGCGGCAGCTCCACCGGTGTCTTCGTCGGCGTGAGCACCTCCAACTACGGCATGGGCCTGCCGAACGTCCCCGAGGGCGTCGACATGTACCTCGGCACCGGCAACACCACCAGCGTCGCGTCCGGCCGGATCTCCTTCACCCTCGGCCTCAACGGCCCCGCCGTCACCGTCGACACCGCCTGCTCGTCGTCGCTGGTCGCCCTGCACCTGGCCGTGAACGCGCTGCGCCGCGGCGAGTGCGACCTCGCCATCGCCGGCGGCGTCACCGTCATGGCCACCCCCGGCGTCTTCGTCATCTTCTCCCGGCAGCGCGGCATGTCCGTCGACGGCCGGTGCAAGGCGTTCGCGGCCGGCGCGGACGGCACCGGCTGGGGCGAGGGCGGCGGCGTGCTCGTCGTCGAACGGCTCGCCGACGCCGAACGCAACGGCCACCCCGTCCTCGCCGTGATCCGGGGCAGCGCCCTCAACCAGGACGGCGCGTCCAACGGCCTCACCGCCCCCAACGGGCCCTCCCAGCAGCGGGTCATCCGGGCCGCCCTCGCCAACGCCCGGCTCGGCCCCGCCGACATCGACGTGGTGGAGGCGCACGGCACCGGCACCGTTCTCGGCGACCCCATCGAGGCGCAGGCGCTCATCGCCACGTACGGGCAGGACCGCCCCGCCGACCGGCCGCTCTGGCTGGGTTCGGTGAAGTCCAACATCGGCCACACCCAGAGCGCCGCCGGCGTCGCCGGCATGGTCAAGATGGTGATGGCGCTGCGCAACGGCGTCATGCCGGAGACCCTGCACGTCGACGAGCCGTCGAAGCACGTCGACTGGTCCGCCGGGACGGTGTCGCTGCTCACCGAGGCCAGGCCGTGGCCCGAGCTGGACCGCCCCCGGCGCGGCGGCGTCTCCTCGTTCGGTGTCAGCGGCACCAACGCCCACGTGATCCTGGAGGAGTACCGGCCGCAGGTCGCCGCCCCGGACGCCGCCGAAGGCGTGGACCAGGAAGCGGAGGCCGCCGCCGTCGCGCCCGTCCTCGTCGACTCGGACGTGACGGTGTGGCCCGTGTCCGCCCGGTCGAGGGCCGCCCTCGCCGGCCAGGCCGCCCGGCTCGCCGCCCACGTGCGGGAACACGGCGACCTCGCCCCGGCGGCGGTCGGCTGGTCCCTGGCCACCACCCGGTCGACGTTCGACCACCGCGCCGCCGTGGTCGGCGCGGACGCCGGGGAACTGCTGGCCGGGCTCGACGCCCTCGCCGCCGGCCAGCCAGCCGGCAACCTGGTCACCGGCACGGTCACCGGCTCCGGCGCCGGACCCGTCTTCGTCTTCCCCGGTCAGGGTGCGCAGTCGGCGGGGATGGCGGCTGGTCTGGTCGGCCGTACGCCGGTGTTCGACGGGAAGCTGGCCGAGTGTCAGGGGGCCCTCGCCCCCCACCTGGACGTGGGCCTGGTCTCCGTGCTTACCGGGGATGACGAGTCGTGGCTGGACCGGGTGGAGGTGGTGCAGCCGGTGCTGTGGGCCGTCGGTGTCGCCCTCGCCGCCGTCTGGCGCGCGGCCGGCGTCGTCCCGGACGCGGTGGTGGGTCATTCGCAGGGTGAGATCGGTGCGGCGTGTGTGGCGGGAATTCTGTCGCTGGCCGACGCGGCGAAGACCGTCGCCCTGCGCTCGCGGGCCCTCGCCGTGCTGCGGGGCACCGGCACCATGGCGTCGGTCGACCTGTCCGCCGACGCGGTGACCGCCCGCCTGTCCGGCTTCCCGGGCGTCGGCGTGGCAGCCGTCAACGGTCCCGGCACCGTGGTCGTGTCCGGGCCGCCGCAGCCCGTCGCCGACCTGGTCGACGCCTGCCAGGCCGACGGGGTGCGGGCGCGGTTGATCCCGGTGGACTACGCGTCGCACTCGCCGTCGGTGCAAGACGTCGCCGAGCGGCTGCGCGCCGACCTGGCCGACGTCGCCCCGCAGCCCGGCCACACCCGCCTCGTCTCGACGCTGACCGGCGACTGGGTCGACCCGGCGTCGATGACCGCCGACTACTGGTACGACAACCTGCGGCAGACCGTCCAGTTCGACGCGGCGATCCGCGTCGCCGTGGCGGCCGGCCACACGACGTTCGTGGAGGTCAGCCCGCATCCGGTGTTGACGATGCCGGTGACGGCGATTCTCGACGACGAGGGCGTCACCGGGCACATCCTGGGTAGCTTGCGGCGGGGTGACGACGACCCGACGCGGCTGCTGACGAATCTGGCCAGCGCGCACGCGATCGGCCTGCCCGTCGACCTGACGCGAGTGCTCGCCGAGACCGGCACCGTGCCGCTGCCCACGTACGCGTTCGACCACCAGCGCTTCTGGCTCGACGGCAGCGGCGGCGTCGACCTGGAGGCGCTGCTCCAGGGCGCGGCCGACCCCGACGACGCCGGCTTCTGGGCCGCCGTGGAACGCGGCGACCTCACCGCGCTCGCCGAGGCCGTCGCCACCGACGACACCCCCGCCTACGAGGCCCTCGACGCGCTGGGCCCCGCCCTGCCGCTGCTCACCTCGTGGCGGCGCAAGCGCCGCCGGCAGTCCGACATCGACAGCTGGCGCTACCAGGACACCTGGAAGCCGCTGACCGGCATCGCCAGCCGGGGCATGACCGGCACCTGGGTCGTGGTCCTGCCCACCGGCGACATCGTCGAGCCCTGGCAGGACGCCTGCGTCGAGGCGATCACGGCGGCCGGCGCGACCGTCGTCGCCGTGCCCGTCTCCACCACCGACGCCGACCGCGACCTGCTCGGCAAGCTGCTGCGCGAGGCCCTGGTCGCCGCCGGCGGCGGCACCGACGAGCCCGCCGAGGTGACCGGCGTGGTGTCGCTGCTCGCCTTCGACGAACTGGTCCACCCGCTGCACCCGTCCGTGCCCGGCGGCTTCGCCGCCACCGTCGCGCTGTTCCAGGCGCTCGGCGACGTCGGCCTGCGCGCCCCCATGTGGGCCGTCACCTCCGGCGCCGCCTCCGTCGGCCGCGCCGACCTGCTGCGCTCCCCGACCCAGGCCCTCGTCTGGGGCTTCGGCCGGGTCGCCGCCCTGGAACACCCGCAGCGCTGGGGCGGCCTCGTCGACCTGCCCGAGGCCGTCGACGAGCGCTGCGCCGGCCTGCTGGTCGCGGCGCTCACCGCCGCCGGCGACGAGGACCAGATCGCGGTACGCCCCGGCGGTCTCCTCGCCCGCCGGCTCACCCGGGTGCCGCTGGGCGACAGCCAGCCCGCCAACAAGTGGGAGCCCTACGGGACGGCGCTCGTCACCGGCGGCACCGGCGCGCTCGGCGGGCACGCCGCCCGCTGGCTGGCCCGCAGCGGCGTGCAGAACATCGTCGTCGCCAGCCGGCGGGGCATGGCCGCGCCCGGCGCGCAGCAGCTCGTCGACGACCTCACCGCGCTGGGCGCGCAGGCCAGCGTCGTCGAGTGCGACGCCGCCGACCGCGACGCCCTGGCCGCGCTGATCGAGGCGATCCCCGCCGAACAGCCCCTCACCACGGTCGTGCACGCCTCCGCCGTCCTCGACGACGCCATGATCAACGACATCCGGCTGGACCAGATCGAGCGGGTGCTCCAGGCCAAGGTCGACGTCGCGTACCACCTGCACGAGCTGACCCTCGACCTGGACCTGTCCGCGTTCGTCATGTTCTCCTCCTTCGCCGGCAGCGTCGCCAGCTCCGGCGTCGGCAACTACGCGCCCAGCAACGCGTTCCTCGACGCCCTCGCCCAGCATCGGCGCGGCCTCGGCCTGCCCGCCACCTCCATCGCCTGGGGCGCCTGGGCCGGCGGCGGCATGGCTGACGGGCCGCTCGGCGAGCTGCTGCACCGCCACGGCGTACCCGAGATGGCCCCCGACGCGGCCATCGCCGCCCTGCACCAGGCCGTCGACCACGGCGAGGCGTTCCTCACCATCGCCGACATCGCCTGGGAGCGGTTCTCCGTCGCCTTCACCGCCACCCGGCCCGGGCCGCTGATCAGCGACCTGCCGGACGTGCGGCGGCTCCAGGCGACCGAGCGGATCGCCACGGTGGAGACCGGCGACGGCCCCGACTCGCTCCAGGAGCGGCTCGCCGGGCTGCCCGCCGCCGACCGGCTCGCCGTGCTGCTCGGCCTCGTGCGCGGTCAGGTCGCCGCCGTGCTCAACTACCCGTCGGCCGAGTCGGTCGACGAGCACCGGGCGTTCCGCGAGCTGGGCTTCGACTCCGTCACCGCCGTCGAGCTGCGCAACCGGCTCGGCTCAGCCACCGGCGTCGCCCTGCCCGTCACGCTGGTCTTCGACTACCCGACCCCGACGACGCTGGCGGAGTACCTCTTCGCCGAGGTCGCCCACGACGACGTGGTCACCCCGACGGTACTCCTCGACGACCTCGACCGGATCGCCGACAGCCTCGACGTGGTGGCGCGCGACGAGGCGGCCCGGGTGCGGGCCACCGTCCGCCTCCAGGCGATGCTCTCCCGCCTCGGCCAGGCCACCGGCGGCGCCGACATCGGCCGGCACCTCGACGACGCCACCGACGACGAACTGTTCGCGATGGTGGACAAGGACCTCGGCATCTCCTGACCCGCCCCGGCTCACCCCCGTCCCTTGCGAGGAAGCGGCACCCCGATGGCCAATGAAGACAAGCTCCGCGACTACCTCAAGCGGGTCATGGCTGATCTCCACGACACCCGCCGCCGGCTCACTGAGGCGCAGTCCCAGGAGCTGGAGCCGGTCGCGATCGTGGCGATGAGCTGCCGCCTGCCCGGCGGGGTACGCAACCCCGACGAGCTGTGGGAGCTGCTGCGGGCCGGCCGGGACGCTGTCGCGCCGTTCCCCGCCGACCGGGGCTGGGACGTCGAACGGCTCTACCACCCCGACCCCGACCACCCGGGCACCTCGTACGCCCGCGAGGGCGGGTTCGTCGACGGGGCCGGCGACTTCGACTCCGCCTTCTTCGGCATCTCGCCCCGCGAGGCGCTGACCATGGACCCGCAGCAGCGGCTGCTGCTGGAGACGTCCTGGGAGGCCGTCGAGGCCGCCGGCATCGACCCCGCCTCGCTGCGCGGCAGCCGCACCGGCGTCTTCGTCGGCACCAATGGGCAGGACTACGGGACCCTGCTGATGATGTCGCCCGACGGCGACGAGGGCCACTCGATGACCGGCGGCGCGGCGGCCGTCGCGTCCGGCCGGGTGTCGTACACCCTCGGCCTGGAGGGGCCGGCCGTCTCCATCGACACGGCCTGCTCGTCGTCGCTGGTCGCGCTGCACCTCGCGGTGCAGGCGCTGCGGGCGGGGGAGTGCGACCTCGCGCTGGCCGGCGGCGTCACCGTGATGGCCACCCCCGGCCTCTACATCGGGTCCAGCCGGCAACGCGCCCTCGCCCCCGACGGGCGGTGCAAGTCGTTCGCCGCCGCCGCCGACGGCGCCGGCTTCTCCGAGGGCGTCGGCTGGCTGCTGGTCGAGCGGCTGTCGGACGCGCGGCGCCACGGCCACCAGGTCCTCGCCGTCGTACGCGGCTCCGCCGTCAACCAGGACGGCGCGTCCAACGGGCTCACCGCCCCGAACGGGCCGGCGCAGCAGCGGGTGATCAGCCAGGCCCTCGCCTCGGCCCGCCTGTCCACGGCGGACGTGGACGTGGTGGAGGCGCACGGCACCGGCACGACCCTGGGTGACCCGATCGAGGCGCAGGCGCTGCTCGCCACCTACGGGCAGGACCGGGGCGGTGCCGCGCCGCTGCTGCTGGGCTCGGTGAAGTCCAACATCGGTCACGCCCAGGCGGCGGCCGGTGTGGCCGGGATCATCAAGATGGTCCTCGCCATGCGGCACGGCGTCGTCCCGGCGACGCTGCACGTGGACGCCCCGTCGCCGCACATCGACTGGTCGGCCGGTGCGGTGGAGCTGGCCACCGAGGCCACGCCATGGCCAGAGACGGGTCGGACGCGGCGCTCGGCGGTGTCGTCGTTCGGCATTTCCGGCACCAACGCCCACATCATCCTCGAACAGCCGGAGGAACCCGCCGACGCCCCGGCGGGGGCCCGCTCGCCGGGCCTGGTCGCCGCTGACGTGGCGGTGTGGCCGGTGTCGGCGCGGTCGCGGGCCGCGCTCGCCGGCCAGGCCGCCCGGCTGGCCGCGTACCTGCGGGAGCGGGGCGGGCAGGACGCCGCCGCCGTGGGCTGGTCCCTGGCGACGACCCGGTCCACCTTCGACCAGCGGTCGTCGGTCGTCGGGTCGAGCGTCGAGGAACTGCTGTCGGGCCTGGACGCCCTCGCGAATGGCCTGCCGGCGGGCAACGTGGTGTCCGCTGTGGCCGCGTCCCCGGGCACGGGTCCGGTGTTCGTGTTTCCGGGTCAGGGCGCGCAGTCGGCGGGGATGGCGGCCGGTCTGGTGGGTCGCACGCCCGTGTTCGACACGCGTCTGGCGGAGTGCCAGCGGGCCCTGGCCCCGTATCTGGACGTGGATCTCGTCTCCGTGTTGACGGAGGATGACGAGTCGTGGCTGGAGCGGGTGGAGGTGGTGCAGCCGGTGCTGTGGGCTGTGGGTATCGCTCTGGCCGCGGTGTGGGAGCACGTGGGCGTGTTCCCGCAGGCGGTGGTGGGTCACTCGCAGGGTGAGATCGGTGCGGCGTGTGTGGCGGGGATCCTGTCCCTGGACGACGCGGCGAAGACGGTGGCGTTGCGGTCGCAGGCTCTGGCGGTGCTGCGGGGGACCGGCACCATGGCGTTGCTGGACCTGTCCGCCGACGCGGTCACTGAACGACTTGCCGCGTTCCCGGGTGTTGGCGTGGCGGCCGTGAACGGTCCCGGCATCGTGGTCGTCTCCGGGCCGCCGCAGCCCGTCGCCGACCTTGTGGACGCCTGCCAGGCCGACGGGATCCGGGCGCGGTTGATCCCGGTGGACTACGCGTCGCACTCCCCGTCGGTGCAGGAGGTCGCCGAACAGTTGCGTGCCGATCTGGCCGACGTGACTCCGCAGCCCGGCCACACCCGCCTCGTGTCGACGCTGACGGGTGACTGGGTCGACCCGGCGTCGATGACGGCCGACTACTGGTATGACAACCTGCGGCAGACCGTCCAGTTCGACGCGGCGGTCCGGGTCGCGGTGGCAGCCGGGCACACGACGTTCGTGGAGATCAGCCCGCATCCGGTGCTCACCATGCCGGTGACGGCGATCCTCGACGACGCCGGGGTCACCGGCCATACCCTGGGCAGCCTGCGGCGGGGTGACGACGACCCGACGCGGCTGCTGACCAACCTCGCCACCGCCCACGCCATCGGCCTGCCCGTCGACCTGACGAAGGTCCTCGCCGCGACGGCGACCGTCGACCTGCCCACCTACGCGTTCGACCACCACCGGTACTGGCCCGCCCCGCCGCTGTTCCTCACCCAGGGCGACGACGCGCCCGACATCGACCGGTGGCGGTACCGGATCACCTGGCCCGCCCTGCCCGACCTGCCGTTGACCTGGCTCGCCGGGACCTGGCTGGTCCCGCTGCCCGCCGGCACGGCCGACGATCCACTGGTCGCCGGGGTGCTCGGCGCGCTCGGCAACTTCGGCGCGGACGTCGTACCCGTCGAGGTGGACGCCACCGGCGACGCCGCGACCCTCGCCGACGGGCTGCGCGCCGCGCTCCCGGCGGACGGGCCGGCGGCCGTGCTCTCCCTGCTCGGCCTGGACGAGCGGGCGCACCCCGACCACCCGGCCACCTCGCTCGGCGGCACCGGGACGGTCCTGCTCGTGCAGGCGCTGGGGTCGCTCGGCGTCGAGGCCCGGCTGTGGTGCGCGACCCGGGGGGCCGTCGCCGTCGGCATCGACGACCAGCCGCCGAACCCCACGGCCGCCGCCGTCTGGGGCCTCGGCCGCGCCGTCGCCCTGGAACACCCCGGCCGCTGGGGCGGCCTGGTCGACCTGCCGGACACCCTCGACGCGCACGCCGGTGCCCTGCTCTGCGCGGCCCTCGGCGACACCGGTGGCGAGGACCAGCTCGCCGTCCGTGACACCGGGGTCTACGCCCGCCGGCTCACCCGGATCCCCGAGCCCGAGCCGACCACCCCCGACGACCCCGACGCGACCTGGCGGATGCGCGGCACCGTGCTGATCACCGGCGGCACCGGCGGGCTCGGCGGGCACCTCGCCCGCTGGGCCGCCCGCCGTGGTGCCGCGCACCTGCTGCTGGCCAGCCGGCGCGGCCCCGACGCCCCGGGCGCGGCCGAGCTGGAGGCCGAGCTGACCGACCTCGGCGTACGGGTCACCGTCGCCGCCTGCGACGTCACCGACCGCGCCCAGCTTGCCACCCTGCTCGCCGCCGCCCCGCACGACGCCCCGCTGACCGCCGTGCTGCACACCGCCGCCGTCCTCGACGACGGCATCGTCGACACGGCCACCCCGCTGCGCCTGCACACCGTCGCCGCGCCCAAGTGCGTCGCCGCCGACCACCTCGACGAGCTGACCCGCGCCCTCGACCTCGACGCGTTCGTGCTGTTCTCGTCCGTCGCCGGCACCACCGGCAACGCCGGCCAGGGCGCGTACGGTGCGGCGAACGCCTACCTCGACGCCCTCGCCGAGCGGCGTCGCGCACAGGGCCGGCCCGCCCTGTCGGTGGCGTGGGGCGCGTGGAGCGGGGCCGGCCTGCCCGCCGACAACGAGCGCGCCCAGCAGCGGCTGCGCCGGGGTGGCATGGTCGGCATGGACCCCGACCTGGCCGTGGAGGCCCTCGCCCGCGCGCTGCGCCGGGGCGAGACGACGACGCTGATCGCCGACATCGACTGGGCCCGGTTCGCCCCCGCGTTTACCCTGGTCCGGCCCAGCCCGCTGATCGGGGACCTGCCCGAGGTGATCGAGGCGGCCCGGCCGGCCGCCGCGCCGGACGGCGAGGAGGAGGCGGACGCGCCGTCGGGTGCGCTCGTCCGCCGGCTCGCCGGGCTGTCCCGGGCCGACCGCGCCGAGGCGCTGCTGGAGCTGGTCCGCCAGTGCGCGGCGACCGCGCTGGGCTACGGCTCCGCAGACGACGTGCCGGCCACCCGCCCGTTCCGGGACCTCGGGCTGGACTCGCTGACCGCCGTGGACATGCGCAACTTCCTGGCCACCGCCACCGACCTGCGGCTGCCCGCCACGCTCGCCTTCGACTACCCGAACCCGACGGTGCTCGCCGCGCACCTGGCGGAGCTGCTCACCGGGGCCGCCCCCGACCCGGCGACCCCCGCGCCGGCCGCCGCGCCCGTGGACGACGAGCCCATCGCGATCGTCGCGATGAGCTGCCGCCTGCCCGGCGGCGCGGACAACCCGGAGCAGCTGTGGCAGCTCCTCGCCGCCGGCGGCGACGCGATCGGCGAGTTCCCCACCGACCGGGGCTGGGACCTCGACCGGCTGTTCGACTCCGACCCGGAGAACGAGGGCACCAGCTACGCCCGGGAGGGCGGCTTCGTCACCGGCGTCGCCGACTTCGACCCCGGGTTCTTCGGCATCAGCCCCCGCGAGGCCCTCGCCATGGACCCGCAGCAGCGGCTGCTGCTGGAGGCGTCCTGGGAGGCGATCGAGCGGGCCGGCATCGACCCGCAGGCCCTGCGGGGTACCCCCGCCGGCGTCTTCGTCGGCACCAACTACCAGGACTACCGCAACCTGATGTTCAGCGCCGAGGGCGCCGAGGGGCACCTGATGACCGGCAACGCCGGCAGCGTGCTCTCCGGCCGGGTGTCGTACACCCTCGGGCTGGAGGGGCCCGCCGTGTCGGTCGACACGGCCTGCTCCTCGTCGTTGGTCGCCCTGCACTGGGCCTGCCAGGCGCTGCGCCAGGCGGAGTGCTCCATGGCCCTCGTCGGCGGCGTCACCGTCATGTCCACCCCCGGCGTGTTCGTCGGCTTCAGCCGGCAGCGGGGGCTGGCCCCGGACAGCCGGATCAAGGCGTTCGCATCCGCCGCCGACGGCACCGGCTGGGGCGAGGGGCTCGGCGTGCTGCTGGTCGAGCGGCTCAGCGACGCCCGCCGCCACGGCCACCCCGTGCTCGCGGTGATCCGGGGCAGCGCCGTCAACCAGGACGGCGCGTCCAACGGGCTGACCGCCCCGAACGGGCCGTCGCAGCAGCGGGTGATCCGGCAGGCCCTGGCCAACGCCGGGCTCACCGCCGCCGACGTGGACGCCGTCGAGGCGCACGGCACCGGCACGAAGCTGGGCGACCCGATCGAGGCGCAGGCGCTGCTCGCCACGTACGGCAGCCAGCGGCCCGCCGACCAGCCGCTGTGGCTGGGCTCGATCAAGTCGAACATCGGGCACACCCAGGCCGCCGCCGGGGTCGCCGGCATCATCAAGATGGTCCTCGCCCTGCGCTACGGCTTCCTGCCGGCGACCCTGCACGTCGACGAGCCCACCGACCAAGTCGACTGGAGCGTCGGCGCGGTCGAGTTGCTCACCGAGGGCCGGCCCTGGCCGGTCACCGGCCACCCGCGCCGGGCCGCCGTCTCCTCCTTCGGCATCAGCGGCACCAACGCCCACACCATCCTGGAGCAGGCCCCCGAGGAGGTCGCGCCCGTCGCGCCGGCCGGCGACCCGGGCCGGCTGCCGGTGGTGCCGGTGCTGCTGTCGGCGCGTACCCCGGTGGCCCTCGCCGCCCAGGCCGGGCCGTGGGTCGACCAGCTCACCGGGCCGGAGGCCCCGCCGATGGTCGACGTCGGCTGGTCGTCGGTGGTGTCGCGGGCGGACCTCGACCACCGGGCCGTCGTCCTCGCCGCCGACCGGATCGCGCTGCGCACCGGGCTGCGCGCCCTCGCCACCGGCGACGACTCGCCGCTGCTGGTCACCGGGGCCGCCGCGCCCCGGCCGAAGGTGGCGTTCCTGTTCTCCGGGCAGGGCGCGCAGCGGCCCGGGATGGGCCGCGAGCTGGCCGAGGCGTTCCCCGCCTTCGCCGCCGCCCTCGACGAGGTCTGCGCCGCCTGCGACCCGCACCTGCCGGGGCCGCTGCGACCGGTGCTGTTCGCCGAGCCCGGCACCGCCGACGCGGCGCTGCTCGACCGCACCGAGTACACCCAGCCCGCGCTGTTCGCCGTCGAGGTGGCGCTGTTCCGGCTGCTGGAGGCGTGGGGCGTGCGGCCCGACGCGGTCGCCGGGCACTCCATCGGTGAGTTCGCCGCCGCCCACGCCGCCGGGGTGCTCTCCCTGGCCGACGCCGCCGTGCTGGTCGTCGCCCGGGGCCGGCTGATGCAGGCCCTGCCCGACGGCGGGGCGATGCTCGCCGTCGCCGCGTCCGAGGCCGACGTGCTCGCCGCCCTCGGCGACCGCGCCGACCGGGTCTCCGTCGCCGCCGTCAACGGCCCCGCCGCCGTGGTGCTCTCCGGGGCCGGCGACGCCGTCGAGGAACTGGCCGCCGAGTGGGCCGCCCGGGGCGTACGGGTGCGGCGGCTCACCGTCAGCCACGCCTTCCACAGCCCGCTGATGGACCCGGTGCTCGACGACCTCGCCGCCGTCGCCGGGCGGCTGCGCTGGCAGGCCCCGACCGTGCCGATGATCTCCACGGTCACCGGCGCGCCCGTCGGCGCGGACGAGCTGGGCGACCCGGGGTACTGGGCGCGGCACGCCCGCGACGCCGTACGCTTCGCCGACGCCGTCGCGGCCCTGCGCGAGCAGGGCACCACCGCGTACGTCGAGATCGGCCCCGACGGGGTGCTCACCGCCCTCACCCAGGGTGTCCTCGCCGAGGGCGCCCCGGCCGGCGGGCGGGCCCCGCTGGTCACGCCGACCCTGCGCCGGGACCGCCCCGAGCCGGCCGCCCTGCTGCGGGCCGCCGCCGCCCTGCACACCCACGGCGTCAGCCCCGACTGGCCCGCCCTGTACGCCGGCACCGGCGCGCAGCGCGTCGACCTGCCCACGTACGTGTTCGACCGGCAGCGGTACTGGCCGGAACCGCCGGCCTGGGCCACCGCCGGACCCACCCCCGGCGACGGCTCCGCCGACGACACCGAGGTGGAGCGCCGGTTCTGGGCGGCCGTCGACGCGGAGGACCTCGACTCCCTGGCCCGCGAGCTGGACGTCGACCGCGACCAGCCGTTCGGGGCGGTGCTGCCGGCCCTGTCGGCGTGGCGGCGGCGCGGCCGGGAACGGTCCCTGGTGGACGATGCCCGCTACCGGGCAGCCTGGGAGCCGCTCGCCGCCACCCAGGAGCCCCAGGAGCCCGGCCACTGGCTGGTGCTGCTGCCCGTTGACCGGGCCGACGATCCCGTCCTGGACTCCTGCACGTGGACCCTCGGCGCGGACGTGACCACCGTCGGCGTCGACCTCGCCGCCGACCCCGACGAGCTGGGCGGGCAGCTCGCCGACGTGCTCGGCGAGGCCCTGGACGCCGCCGAGGGGACCCTGTCGGTGCTGTCCTTCCTCGGCCTGGACGACGCCCCGCACGCCGAGCACCCGGCGCTGCCTCGCGGCCTCGCCGCGACCGTCCAGCTGCTCCAGGAGCTCGCCGACCGCGACGCGGCGGCCCGCCTGTGGTGCGTCACCCAGGGCGCCGTCGGCACCGGCGACGGCGACGCGCCGGCCAACCCCCGGCAGGCGATGCTGTGGGGCCTTGGCCGGGTGGCGGCGCTGGAGCAGCCCGCCCGCTGGGCCGGGCTGGTCGACCTGCCCGTAACGATCGACAGCTGGGCGGCCATGCGGCTCGGCAACGTCCTCACCGGCGGCGTCGCCGAGGACCAGCTCGCCGTCCGCGACTCGGACGTGCTGGTACGCCGCCTCGCCCCGGCCGTCACCGCCGGGGAACCGGAGCCGTGGCAGCCCCGGGGCACGGTGCTGATCACCGGCGGCACCGGCGCGCTCGGCGGGCACGTGGCCCGCTGGGTGGCCGCCGCCGGCGCGCAGCGGGTGGTGCTGACCAGCCGGCGCGGCACCGACACCCCCGGCGCGGCCGGACTGCTGGCCGAGCTGGAAGCCCTCGGCGTCGAGTGCCGGGTCGCCCGGTGCGACGCCGCCGACCGGGCCGGCATGACCGACCTGATCGCCGACCTGCGCCGCGACGGGCCGCCGCTGCGCGCCGTGGTGCACGCCGCCGGGGTCAGCGAGGTGGTGCCGCTGACCGACACGACGCTGGAGGACCTCGCGTACGTGATCGCCCCGAAGCTCGTCGGCGCGGAGCTGCTCGACGAGCTGCTCGACGGCGTCGAGCTGGACGCGTTCGTGCTCTTCTCGTCCATCGCGGCGGTGTGGGGTAGCGGCGGGCAGGGCGCGTACGCCGCCGGCAACGCCCACCTCGACGCGCTCGCCGAGCGGCGTCGCGCGCAGGGCCGGCCCGCCCTGTCCGTGGCGTGGGGGCCGTGGACCGAGTCGGGCATGTTCTCCGACGGCGCGCCGGAGCAGCTGCGCCGCCGGGGCCTGCGGGTCATGCCGCCGGGCGTGGCGCTGGCCGGGCTGCGGCACGCGCTCGCGGCCGGGGACACCTGCGTCACCGTCGCCGACGTCGACTGGGCCACCTTCCACCCGCTGTTCACCGCGCTGCGGCCCAGCCCGCTGCTGGCCGACCTGCCGGCCGTGCACGCGCTGACCGCCGCCCCGGCCGTCGCGCCCGACCCGGCCGCGCCGGCCGGCCGGGACCTGCTGGCCGGGCTGCGGTCGCTGCCCGGCCAGGAGCGGCGGGCGGCGCTGCTGGAGATGGTCCGGGTGGACGCGGCGAAGGTCCTCGGCCACTCCTCCGGCGACGCGATCGAGACCGACCGGGGCTTCCTCGACCTCGGCTTCGACTCGCTGACCGCCGTGGAGCTGCGCAACCTGCTCACCGCCGCGACCGGGCACGACCTGCCCACCACGGTCGTGTTCGACTACCCGACGCCGGCCGGCCTCGCCGACCACCTGCACGAGGAGCTGTTCGGCGCCCAGGCCGGGCCGGACGCCGACGGCTCGGACGCGGGCGGCCCCGGCCCGGTCGGTTCCGGCGACGAGGAGCAGGTGCGGCGGGTCCTCGCCGCGATCCCGCTGGACCAGCTGCGCCAGGCCGGCCTGCTCGACCAGCTCCTCCAGCTCGCGCACACCGTCACCGGCCCGGCCACGCCGACCGCACCGGCCGCCCCCGAGGCGGAGATCCGTGAGCTCGACGTCGCCGGCCTGGTCCGGATGGCCCTGGAAGGCACCGACTCGTGACCCGGCCCGCCCCAAGGAGCCCCGAATGAGCGTCTCGCTGGACGAGGTCGTCAGCGCGCTGCGCGCGTCCCTGCTCGACAACCAGAAGCTGCGCCAGCAGAACCAGCAGCTCGCCGCCACGCTCGGCGAACCGGTGGCGATCATCGGGATGAGCTGCCGGTTCCCCGGCGGGGTCAGTTCGCCGGAGCAGCTGTGGGACCTCGTGGCCGCCGGCACCGACGCCATGGCCCCGTTCCCCGGCGACCGGGGCTGGAACATGGACGCGCTCTACGACGCCGACCCGGCCAGCCGGGGCACCTCGTACGTGCGCGACGGCGGGTTCCTCTACGACGCCGGGGACTTCGACCCCGCGTTCTTCGGCATCAGCCCCCGCGAGGCCCTCGCCATGGACCCGCAGCAGCGGCTGCTGCTGGAGGCCGCGTGGGAGGCGTTCGAGCGGGCCGGGATCGACCCGACGACGCTGCGCGGCGCGCCCACCGGCGTGTACGCGGCCACCAGCAGCCAGGGCGACTACGCGGCCCTGCTGTCCGGGGCCGGCGGCGGCGTCGAGGGCTACCTCGGCACCGGCAGCGCCGCCGCCGTGGCCAGCGGTCGGATCTCCTACGCCCTCGGCCTGGAGGGGCCGGCCGTCACCGTCGACACGGCCTGCTCGTCGTCGCTGGTCGCGCTGCACCTGGCCTGCCAGGCGCTGCGGCTCGGCGAGTGCACCCTCGCGCTGGCCGGCGGGGTGTCGGTGATGGCCACCCCGACGGTCTTCGTCGAGTTCTCCCGCCAGCGCGGCCTGTCCACCGACGGGCGGTGCAAGTCGTTCGCCGCCGCCGCCGACGGCACCGGCTGGTCCGAGGGCGTCGGCATGCTGCTCGTCGAGCGGCTGTCCGACGCCCGCCGCAACGGCCACCGGGTGCTCGCCGTGATCCGGGGCAGCGCCGTCAACCAGGACGGGGCCAGCAGCGGGCTCACCGCCCCCAACGGCCCCTCCCAGCGCCGGGTCATCAAGCAGGCCCTGGCCAACGCCGGACTCACCGCCGACCAGGTCGACGCCGTCGAGGCGCACGGCACCGGCACCACCCTCGGCGACCCGATCGAGGCGCAGGCGCTGCTCGCCACGTACGGCAAGGGCCGGGGCGACGCCGCGCCGCTGCTGCTCGGCTCGATCAAGTCGAACGTCGGCCACACCCAGGCCGCCGCCGGTGTCGCCGGGATCATCAAGATGGTCCTCGCGATGCGGCACGGGGTGCTGCCGCCCACCCTGCACGTCGACGCGCCCACCCCGCACGTCGACTGGTCCGCCGGGGCGGTGACCCTGCTGACCGGGACCACCCCGTGGCCGCGCACCGGCCGGCCGCGCCGCGCCGGGGTGTCCGCGTTCGGGGTCAGCGGCACCAACGCGCACACCATCGTCGAGCAG
The DNA here is from genome assembly GCF_042670805.1 of Micromonospora sp. NPDC057141. Classification (NCBI taxonomy): domain Bacteria; kingdom Bacillati; phylum Actinomycetota; class Actinomycetes; order Micromonosporales; family Micromonosporaceae; genus Micromonospora; species Micromonospora sp. NPDC057141. The sequence goes on from NZ_JBHUVA010000034.1 coordinate 61,278, forward strand.
GCCGACCCCGCCGACGCGGAGCCCGCCCGCCCGGCCGGCCGGCCCGCCCCGACGGTGGTGGCGTGGATCGTCTCCGCCCGCTCCGCCCCGGCCCTCGCGGGGCAGGCCCGCCGCCTGCTCGCCCACCTCGCCGCCCACCCCGACCTCGCCCCGGCCGACGTGGCGTACTCGCTGGTCACCACCCGGGCCGCCCTGCCGCACCGGGCCGCCGTCACCGGCGACGACGCCGACGCGCTGCGCGCCGGCCTGCGCGCGGTCGCCGAGGACCGGCCCGCCCCCCACGTCGTACGGGGCGTGGCCCGTCCCGCCGGCAAGCTCGCCTTCCTGTTCACCGGGCAGGGCGCGCAGCGCCCCGGCATGGGCGCGGAGCTGCACCGCCGGTTCCCGGTCTTCGCGGCCGCGTTCGACGAGGTGGCCGCCGAACTCGACCGGCACCTGACCCGCCCGCTGCGCGAGGTGGTCTTCGCCGCGCCGGGCACGCCCGAGGCGGCCCTGCTGGACCGCACCGAGTTCACCCAGCCGGCGCTGTTCGCGTACGAGGTGGCCGCGTACCGGATGGTCACCGCGTGGGGGCTGCGCCCGCAGCAGCTGCTCGGGCACTCCGTCGGCGAGCTGGCCGCCGCGCACGTCGCCGGGGTGCTGTCGTTGGCCGACGCCGCCGCGCTGGTGGCCGCCCGGGGTCGGCTCATGCAGGCCCTGCCCGGCGGCGGGGCGATGCTCGCGGTGCGCGCGTCCGAGGCCGAGGTGGCCCCGCTGCTCGACGACCGGGTCGCCCTGGCCGCCGTGAACGGCCCCGCGTCGGTGGTGCTCTCCGGCGACCCCGACGCCGTGGCGGCGGCCGGCGAACGGCTCGCCGCCCAGGGCCACCGGACCCGCCCGCTGCGGGTCAGCCACGCCTTCCACTCCGCCCGGATGGACGCGATGCTGGCCGACTTCCGGGTGGTCGCCGAGAAGGTCACCTGGCACCCGCCGGCCGTGCCGCTGGTCTCCGACCGCACCGGGGCCGCGCTGAGCGCCGCCGAGGCCACCGACCCCGGATACTGGGTCGACCACGTCCGGGACACCGTCCGCTTCCACGCCGGCATGGCCACCCTCGCCGCCGCCGGGGTCGGCACCTTCCTGGAGCTGGGCCCGGACGGCGCGCTCACCGCCCTGGGTCGGGAGTGCCTGCCCGACGCCGACGCGGCGGCGTTCGCGCCGGTCGCCCGCCGCGACCAGCCGGAGGCGGCCACCCTGCTCGCCGCGCTCGCCGCCGTCGACCTGCGCGGGGCGGGCGTCGACTGGGCCGCGCCCTTCGCCGGCACCGACGCCGCCCGGGTCGAGCTGCCCACCTACGCGTTCCACCACGAGCGGTACTGGCCGCAGCCGCCGGTGCTCCACCTCGCCCCCCGCCCGGCGTCCGACGCCGCCGACGAGGAGTTCTGGGCCGCCGTGGACACCGCCGAGCCCGCCGCGCTGGCCGACGTCCTCGGCGTCGACGCCGCCCGGCGGGACGCCCTGGCCGACCTGCTGCCGGCGCTGGCCGCGTACCGGGGACGGCAGCGTCGCCGGGCCGAGCTGGACGGCCTGCGCTACCGCACCACCTGGACCCGCGTCGACCCGCCGGCCGCCACCCCCGCCGCAGCCCTCGGCCCCTGCCTGGTCGTCGCCGACCCCGACGCCGACGGGCGGTCCGCCGCCGTGCTGGCCGCCCTGGCCGACGCCGGCCTGTCACCCGCCCTCGTGCCCCCCGGCGGCCTCGCCGCCGCGCTGGCCGGTACCGCCCCGGCCCTGGTCCTGTCGCTGCTCGCGGCGGGGGAGCCGGGCGGGGCCGGACCGTCGGCCGGACTCTCCGGGACGGACGCCGCCGCCGGCCTGCCCGACCCTTCCGGGCTGTCCGGGGGCGGCCCGCTGGCCGGCACCGTCGCGCTGGTCCGGGCCCTCGCCGACGCCGGTGCCGCCGCGCCGCTGTGGTGCGTGACCCGGGGCGCGGTCGCGGTCGACGCCGACGACCCCGCGCCGGACGTCGCCGGGGCGTCCGTCTGGGGCCTGGGCCGGGTCCTCGCGCTGGAGCAGCCGCGCCTGTGGGGCGGCCTGGTGGACCTCCCGGCCGACGCCGACGCCGCAGCCCTGGCCGCGCTGGCCCGGCTCGTCGCGGCCGGCGGCGACGAGGACCAGCTCGCGGTCCGCGTCGCCGGGACGTATGCGCGGCGCCTCGAACGCGCCCCCACCGGGCCGGCCGCCGCCGACGCCGACTGGCGGCCCCGGGGCGCGGTGCTGGTGCACGGCTCGGCGGCCGTGCGCGCCCCGCACGTGCTGCGCTGGCTGGCCGGGCGCGGCGCGACCCACCTGGTCCTCGCCGGCACCGACGCCCCCGCCGACGGGGGC